>CAJARE010000183.1 GCA_903944255.1 uncultured beta proteobacterium | reverse complement strand
GGCCTGGCTCCATGCTCTGAGTTTGAGCATTGAACGCCTTACAGAATTCCATAATATTGAGACCGCGCTGACCCAAAGCTGGGCCTACGGGTGGTGATGGATTTGCTTTACCTGCAGGGATCTGCAGCTTAATAAAGCCAATAATCTTCTTTGCCATTTGATGCTCCTTAAAGCGCGCCTAACCTCATTAGGAAAGACCGCTGTTGAGTAAACGCTTTGCTAGTTTTTGGCTTTCTAGCTCCGCTCCTCGGTTAATTACTAAATCCAAATAACCATCAAAATACATTTGCTACTGCACTGCAAAACCGGACTAAGTCCTTGTTTTTACATCTTTTCTACTTGGCCGAACTCCAGCTCAACTGGGGTACCACGGCCAAAAATTGTAACAGAAACGCGCAATCTTGACTTCTCATAATTGACTTCTTCAATATTTCCGTTGAAATCAATAAATGGGCCTTCTTTAACACGAACCATCTCACCCACCTCAAATAGAGTCTTAGGCTTAGGTTTATCGACCCCAGCCTGCATTTGATCCATGATTTTGGTGACTTCTGCAGTAGAAATTGGGCTTGGACGGTTACGGACACCGCCCACAAAACCAGTCACTTTTGGCGTATTTTTCACCAAATGCCAGCTTTCATCCGTCATTTCCATCTCAATGAGGACATATCCTGGGAAGAAACGGCGCTCTGTAACCGATTTAGCGCCGCCCTTGATCTCTACAACCTCTTCGGAAGGCACCAAAATACGACCAAATTTCTCAGGCATCCCAGAGCGAGCAATGCGCTCCTCAAGGCCTTTTTTAACGCTCTTTTCCATGCCGGAATAAGCGTGAATAACGTACCAGCGCATATTGCCAGTAGCCTGTGGGTTTGTTGCCAATTCAGAATCAATCATTTTTTACTCACTTCCAGCCTAAAAAGACTGAAAAAACTAGCCATTCAATTAATTTGTCTGCAAGCCATAAAAATAAGGACATGACCAGAACAAAGCCAAATACGACTAGAGTCATCTGGGTGCTCTCTTTACGAGTCGGCCAAACAACCTTTTTTACTTCATACCAAGAATCTTTTGCATAGGCGATAAAACGACGCCCATCAGGAGAAATCGCCACAATCAAAACTGCAATAGCAATGCCGCCAAACAAAGCCGCCAGACGCACCAATAAGGATTGATCGATCAGCGTGTAGTAAAGCACTAACGCTGCAACGACAATTAAAGCAGCGAGTCCGGAGACCCAGCTACTTTTTTCTTCAGTTTGACCTACTGTTTGTTGAGACATATTACTTTCAGTTCAAATCGTGGCAGGGGCGGAGGGCATCGAACCCCCAACCTTTGGTTTTGGAGACCAACGCTCTGCCAATTGAGCTACACCCCTTTATAAAAAATTTCTACTACTAAGCCAAAATCTTTGCAACCACACCGGCGCCAACAGTACGGCCACCTTCGCGGATTGCAAAACGTAAACCTTCTTCCATCGCGATTGGCGCAATGAGTTTGACGGTAATGGTGACGTTATCGCCAGGCAT
>CAJARE010000182.1 GCA_903944255.1 uncultured beta proteobacterium | reverse complement strand
GCTGCTGCCCTAAAGATTGCGATTGAATGAGTAAGGTGAATAATATTTCTACTGCTGATAGTCGCTGGATAAATTGGTTTAAGTGGTCCAGCCCAAGCACCTTTTATCCGGTGGCGGGCAAGCTCATCCCTATTTTTTGGGCACTTACAGCTCTCTTTGGAATTGCTGGTTTATGGGTGAGTTTTTTTGTGGCACCAGTTGATGCAGTTCAAGGTCAAGGCTATCGCATTATCTTTGTGCACGTACCCGCATCATGGATGTCCATGTTGATCTATTTGGTGATGGCAGCATGGGCTGGACTTGGTTTGATATTCAATACCCGTCTTTCTGCCATGATGGCGCAAGCACTAGCACCGATCGGTGCTTGGATGGCCTTTCTATCTTTGTGGACGGGTGCATTTTGGGGTAAGCCAATGTGGGGTACTTGGTGGGTTTGGGACGCTCGTCTGACTTCAGAATTAATTTTGTTATTCCTCTACTTGGGATTTATTGCCCTACAAGCCTCAATTGATAACCCACGCAGAGCAGATAAAGCGGGTGCAATATTAGCTCTGGTTGGCGTAGTCAATGTTCCTATTATTTATTTCTCGGTGAAGTGGTGGAATACCTTGCATCAGGGTGCATCGGTTTCATTAACTAAGGCACCAGCTATGGCACAAACCATGCTTTGGGGCATGTTGTTGATGACATTATGTTTCTGGATGTATTCCATTGCGGTGGGCTTGATGCGAGTGCGAACTCTGATTCTTGAGCGTGAGACTCATACCGATTGGGTGAGACAATTAAATGAGGTCAAGCATTAATGTGGAATAGTCCCTCAGAATTTTTTGCCATGGGTGGTTATGCACTTTATGTATGGAGTAGTTTTGGCGCTTGTGCTCTAGTCTTATTGCTAGAGCCTATCGTGATTCGCATCCGCAATAATGCAGTGATTCGTAGATTGAAGCAGCAATTGATAGCAGAGCGTTTTGATAAAGAGAGCAGTCAGTGAAGCCTAGACATAAGCGAGCATTATTAATAGCTGCTGCTATAGCGGTGATAGGTGTGGCTGCGCTCTTAATACTAAATGCGCTCAATAGCAACATTGCCTTATATGTCACACCAAGCGAAGTAGCAGCAGGAAAATCGCCACAAGGACAAGCATTTAGAATTGGTGGCATGGTCAAGGATGATTCCGTAAAACGCGACGGCTTGACAGTTCATTTTGTCATCACTGATTTAGTAAAAGATATTCCAGTTTCTTATACCGGGATTCTTCCAGACTTATTTAAAGAAGGTAAGGGCGCAGTCATTCAAGGTCGTCTAGATGCTAACGGCCAATTCATTGCGAGCGAAGTCCTTGCTAAGCATGATGAAAATTACATGCCTCCAGAAGCTCAACATGCATTAGAGCAAGCACGGAAAAATGGAGGCACTAAATGATTCCTGAGTTTGGACATTACGCACTCATTCTGGCCCTTTGTGTTGCGGTCATTCAAGGGGTACTGCCTCTTGTGGGGGCACATCAAGGCCGTCGTGAGTGGTTGATACTGGCGCGACCTACAGCGCAAACAGTTTTCCTATTGTTGTTGATTGCCTTCTTGTGCTTAACATGGAGTTTTTATATCAATGATTTTTCAGTACTTTATGTAGCCGAGCATTCCAATTCTCAGCAACCATTGATGTATCGCTTGGGGGCGGTTTGGGGAGGCCATGAGGGCTCGCTGTTGCTCTGGGTATTTTTATTAAGTACCTGGACTATTTTGGTTGCACAGCTTTCTAAGGCGCTCGATGAGTTTATGGTTTCTAGGGTCATTGGGGTTTTGGGTTTGGTCATTAGTGGTTTACTTTTATTCGTTGTTGCCACTTCCAATCCATTTACTAGACTATTACCCGCTGCTCAGGATGGACGATCATTAAACCCTCTATTACAAGACCCAGGTTTAGTATTCCATCCGCCGATGCTATATATGGGGTATGTTGGTTTTTCTGTAGCCTTTGCATTTGCTATTGCTTCTTTATTGTCTGGTCGTTTGGATGCTGCATGGGCGCGCTGGTCAAGGCCGTGGACAACCGCTGCATGGATCTTTTTAACTCTTGGCATCGCCTTAGGATCTTGGTGGGCTTATTACGAATTGGGTTGGGGAGGATGGTGGTTTTGGGATCCGGTAGAAAATGCCTCATTTATTCCTTGGTTAGTTGGCACAGCGCTATTACATTCCTTGGCTGTTACTGAGAAGCGCGGTGGTTTTAAAAGCTGGACTGTATTGCTTGCGATTACCGCTTTTTCTTTATCCCTCTTAGGGACTTTTTTAGTTCGCTCAGGAGTACTGACTTCAGTGCATGCTTTTGCTACTGATCCAAAGCGTGGTATTTTTATTCTGATATTTTTATCTTTGGTTGTTGGCTCATCATTGGCGCTGTATGCATGGCGCGCACCGAAGAGCACCATGGGCGGTAAATTTAGTTTGAGCTCACGTGAAACGCTCATTTTGCTTGGTAATGTATTTTTAGTGGTTTCAGCGGGTTCCATATTACTAGGAACTTTATATCCTTTACTAATCGATGCACTTCATTTAGGCAAGATTTCTGTTGGTCCACCCTACTTCAATAGTGTTTTTGTGCCCATCATGGCTCCATTATTAGCGTTGATGGGAATAGGACCATGGGCTAACTGGAAAAATACCGATCTCCTGACTGTGATAAAGCGCCTATGGCTTGCAGGTTTAGTTGCCATTGTTGCTGGTATCGCCATTCCCTTGACGATGGGTGAATTCACTTGGTTGGCCAGCCTTGGTTTCTTGTTGGCATTTTGGGTGATTGCCTCTGGGTGTTTGCAGATTATTCGCCAAGCTAAGACGGGCAGACCAACTCGCTCTTTTATTGGTATGCAATTTGCCCACTTAGGAATTGCCGTGTTTGTGATTGGTGTCACCATGGTGGGCGCTTATCAAGAAGAAAAAGATGTAAGGATGTCCGCCGGTGAAACTGTCAGCGTTGGCGGCTATCAAATCCAGTTACAAACGGTAAAACCAGTTCCCGGTCCAAACTACAATGCGATGCGCGGTACTTTCTTGCTTAGTAAAAATGGAGTAAGCGAGGCAACTCTTTATCCTGAAAAGCGTAGTTACTTCACATCTACGATGCCGATGACTGAGGCTGCGATCGATATTGGTCTGACCCGCGATATTTACGTTTCATTAGGCGAAGATCTTGGTGATCAGTCTTGGGCGGTGCGCGTTTACTACAAGCCATTTGTTGATTGGATTTGGGGCGGTTGCTTGCTCATGGCTTTGGGAGGTATCTTAGCAATCTCAGATAAGCGCTATCGCATGAAGTTAAGAAGGCAAACCTCATGAAGTCTAAGTTTCTTATTCCCCTGGTGATCTTTGGGGTATTGGTAGCCTTTCTTGCGATTGGTTTAAATCGAAATCCACAAGAAGTCCCATCCCCTTTAATCAATAAAGCAGCACCGGCATTTGAGATTCCCCAATTAGAGCAAACTAATAAGATGTTTTCACCAGAGAGCATGAAGGGGCAAGTATGGATTCTGAATGTTTGGGCCTCATGGTGTGTGGCCTGTCGTGAGGAGCATCCAGTGCTTGTAGAGTTGGCTAAGTCGCAAATTGCTCCGGTGATTGGCCTAGATTACAAAGATAAGCGCGATGATGCTTTGGCAATGCTTGCAAATCAAGGCAACCCATACCTTCTATCAGCCTTTGATGCAAATGGTCGCGTAGGAATTGATTATGGTGTGTATGGTGTGCCAGAAACCTATGTGATCGATCGAGCAGGGATCATTCGTTTTAAGCACATTGGCCCCATCACCACTCAGGTGTTGAATCAAAAGATTTATCCCTTGGTCAGCGAGCTAAAGAAATCGTGAAGTCTCTATTCTTTCTCTTTGCGACCACTCTTTGCTTTAGTCTATCTTTTGCTAAAGACGCGGCTCCACTTGCAGCAGACCCCTTGGTAGAGCAACGCTTGATTGGGATTTCTGAAGAGATGCGTTGTTTGGTTTGCCAAAATGAATCTTTAGCAGGCTCGCGATCAGATTTAGCGAATGATCTTCGTAGAGAAATTCGCACCCTCATTCAAGAGGGTAAAAGCGACGATCAAATCAGAACTTTTATGGTTGAGCGCTACGGTGATTTTGTGCTCTATCGTCCACCAGTTAAGCCTATTACTTGGTTGCTATGGATTGGACCCTTTGTCATTCTTGTTATAGGAATTGTCGGTTTATTGAGCTATCTTCGTCGCAGGAATCTGAGCATCCCTAGCACGGCACTCTCTAAAACAGACAATGAAAAGATTGATGCCTTACTGAATCAAGATAGAAAATATAGGCGCAATGACTAACTTTTTCATACCTGCTTTTTTATTATTGGCGCTCGTGCTCTTATTGTTATTGCGCCCCTTTTTATTTCCTGCAAAAGTACAGGCTACTTCTCGTCGTCAGATGAATGCAGCGATTTATCGTGAGGAGTTAGATAAACTAGAAGCCGAGCGCAATACTGGCTTGATCACTGAGGCTGATTATGAAATCGCTCACGCCGAGATGCGCCAGCGACTCTTTCAGGATACGAATGAAGAGGATGATCTCGCTACTTTAGGATCCACCAAAAAAACAGCCATTGGGATCTGCATCTTTATTGTGTTGATCTCATCTGGTTTATATTTTTCTTTTGGCGATGTGTATCGTGTTGCTCAGAAAAATTCCGAGACGCCTATGAATCAAGAGGGCGTTGAGAAAATGGTGACCGAGTTTGCCGCCAAGATGGAAAAGGATCCTAGCAATCTTCAGGGATGGGTAATGCTCGCACGCTCATACCGAATCTTGGGACGGAATGAAGATGCCGTTAAAGCGTATGAACGTGCAGGTAGCTTTATCGATTCTGATCCTCAGTTATTGGCCGACTATGCTGATACCCTTGCTGCAAATGCCAATGGTAATTTTGCAGGTAAGCCTTTAAGGCTCATCAATCAGGCTCTGAAATTAGATCCTAATAATTTAATGGCGCTTTGGTTGTCTGGCACTGCTGCATTTAGTACTGGAAATTATCGCTCTGCAGTGCAGACTTGGGAAAAGCTTGCTTCTCAATTGCCTCCTAATTCGGAGGAGATAAAGATGATAGAGGGATCGATAGCTGAAGCGCGCTCTAAGGGTGGCTTAGCACCAAAGGCCGCTATTATTTCTTCTGCAAAAGCAATTAGTGGTCAGATTGAGTTGGCGAGCGATATGAAGTCTAAGGTAAAGCAAGGCGATACAGTGATGGTGATTGCTCGCCAAGTGGGCGAGCGTATGCCGGTTGCGGTATTAAAAATTCCAGTTGCTCAATTTCCGATGAGTTTCGTACTCAACGATGCCTTAGCAATGAATCCAAATGCGCCATTATCAAAGCTGACTGAGGTTTCGATCGAGGTCAGAATATCGAAGACGGGAATGGCTAAACCAGAAACTGGCGATTTGATTTCTGCAGCGAAGACTATCAAAGTCGGAGCAGAAAATGTACGACTTTTAGTAGATCAAGTACGCCAGTAGTCCTTATTTTTAGCCACGACCAACAAATGGCATCTTCGTAGCCATAATTGTCATTGATAGAATGTTGCTCTCCAAGGGGAGTTGTGCCATGTGAAGTACGGCTTCACCAACATGTGCAACATCCATTCGTGGCTCAACCTTAATCGATTGATCGGCTTGCATGATGCCATTTGCCATACGTTCTGTCATCTCAGTTGCGGCATTACCAATATCGATTTGACCACAAGCAATATTAAATGGACGGCCATCTAATGCAATGGTTTTTGTTAAGCCACTAATCGCATGTTTGGTAGAAGTGTAGGGCGCAGACATTGGTCTTGGTGCATGGGCAGAGATCGAGCCATTATTAATAATTCTGCCGCCTTGGGGTGCTTGTGCCTTCATCATCCGAATCGCTTCTTGTGAACATAAGAAGGCACCACAAAGATTGGCATTGACGACATTCATCCATTGCTCATAAGTAATGTCTTCCATGGGAATAGCAGGGGCGCCCATGCCAGCATTATTAAACAGGACATCAATACGAGAAAATTTAGCTTTTAGAGCGGCAAATAAAGCTTTGACTTCTTCAGGTTTGCCGACATCGCAAGCCACTGCTAGGCAGTTATTTTCATTGCCGCCAATATCGGCTATCGCCTTTTGGAGTCGCTCTAGATTGCGTCCAGTCAGGACAACATTAAATCCCCCTTGCAGGAGAGATTTGGCAGCAGCTTTTCCGATGCCGGTGCCGGCGCCAGTAACAAGGGCTATTTTTGCTTGGCTTGTATTCATGGTGTTCTCTAACGGTTCTTAAAGACCTTATCTTAGCTTGATTTATTTGTTAGATTTGAATTTTTACCAAATTCTGAGCTCGGGGCATAATGCAAAAATGAATCGAGATAGTCATGCAATCCCTTAAAAAACACCTATATAACCCTTGGGCTATTGCCCTCAGTTTTCTATCCCTCCTAGCCATTCTTTTTGTGGTGTTGTGGATCTTGATCCCACCGCTTCCTAAGACAATTGAGATGGCTACAGGCTTTCCTACGGGACTCTATTACCAGTTTGGAGAGCGTTTACAGGCAGAACTCAGTAAGGAGCGTGTTGAGCTACAAGTGAAGGCTACAGGCGGTACATTAGATAACTTGGCTTTATTGAGTGACTCTAAGTCAGGGGTGGGTTTTGCTATGGTTCAGGGTGGTGTGGCTGATATCAGCAAATACCCCAATTTAGTTTCGGTTGCCGGGATGTTTTATGAGCCAATCTGGGTCTTATATCGCGAAGCTGCCTTTAAAAGTGATACGAGCCCCTTACGAGTGCTAAGTCAGCTAAAGGGAAAGCGAGTATCTATTGGTAATGAAGGTAGCGGCACCTTAGTGTTGAGTCAGACTTTATTAAAGTTGAGCGGGATATCAGAAAATGACGTTCTCGCTGAAAAGTTAAAGCCTGATGAAGCTGTAAAAAAACTGAATAGTGGACAGCTCGATGCAGTATTTTTGGTGGCTGCAGCTGAAGCACCTATCTTGCAACAGTTTTTCGCCATACCTGGTATTCTCTTAATGAGCCTTGACCAAGCGGATGCTTATGCTCGCAACTTACCTTACTTATCCAAGGTCTTGGTCCCTAGAGGATTATTGAGTATTGAATATGATTTACCACGTCACGATATTCAGGTACTCGCTGCCACGGCAACTCTAGTTGCTCATGACTCTATTAGCCCTGCTATGGTATCTCTGATCCTCGGAGCATCCTATGATGTTTTGAAATCCTATTCGCGTCTGCAAAAAGCAGGTGAATTCCCATCGAGCACAGGCTTAGATTTTCCTTTGCAGATCGATGCCGAGATTTATCTTAAGGATGGCCCATCATTGCTGCATCAGCATCTTCCATTCTGGACTGCAGTCTGGGTGGGCCGCTTAATGAAGATTCTGATACCTTTATTAGTTATATTGATTCCTATTTTTTCCTACCTTCCAGCAGCAAATAACTTGCTGTTACGGTTAAAGTTAGCGCGAGTCTATGAAGAGCTCAAGACGATTGATAAGAATGCACATAATCCAGATCTGCAAGAGAAGAATTTTAGAGATCTTGAAGTGATTGAGAAACGTGTTGAAAATATCAAGGTATCAAGATTAGATGTTAAAGAATTATATGACTTGAAAGGTCATGTTGGAGACGTACGTAACCGCTTAAATCAGATGAAATAAAGGGTATAAAAAATGAACAATAAACTCTATCAATATTTAATCGGGGCTGTACTGGGATTATTGGCAATGCAGCTTGCTGCTCAACCTTATCCTCATAAACCAATCTCTCTAGTGGTACCTCAGGCTGCTGGTGGAACGAATGATATTGTGGCGCGCTTGGTAGCCCCTGCATTTGGTGAAGCCATTGGTGCTTCTGTCGTAGTTGAGAACCGGCCTGGTGCTGGCGGAAATATCGGCACACAAGGCGTAGCACGCGCTGCGAAAGATGGCTATACCTTATTGCTGACGATCAATAGCGCACAAGCAATTAATCCAGCGCTCTATAAAAATCCTGGATTCGATCCTATTAATGATTTCGTGCCTCTGTATTACATCGGCGCTACACCTTATGTATTGGTCACGCCACCAGGATCACCTTATAAAACATTAGCAGATGTAGTGGCTGCTGCTAAGAAAAAACCAGGTGAGCTGTCGTATGCATCTGCTGGTAATGGCACTATCAGTCATTTGCTAGGTGCCATGCTCAACACTAGCGCTGGAGTTGAAATGCAGCATATTCCCTATAAGGGTGTTGCCCCAGCCATCAATGATGTTTTAGGTGGTCAAGTACCTCTAGCCTTTGCTAGCCTTCCATCCGCTTTGAATTACATCAAAGCAGGTAAATTACAAGCGATTGCGATTAGCTCTGCCAAGCGCTCTAATATTGCCCCAGAAATCCCTACCATCGCAGAAACATACCCTGATTGTGTTGGTGAGGTATGGGTAGCCATTTTTGCTCCTATGGGAGTTAGTGCTGAGGTGATCATGAAAGCTCAGGCTGCAATGGAGAAAGTGATGGCAAGGTCTGATGTCAGGGAGAGGTTGATTGCTCAAGGATTAGATTTAAGCCCTGTGCCTACTAATCGATTGGCTGCTTTGCTCAAAGACGAGTTAGCCAAGTGGGTGAAAATTGTGAAAGCTTCGGGCGCCCAGCTTGATTAAGCTTTACCATTAATGACCCCATGACTATTTCGCCGCTCAACCCACCTTTAACTTCTGCAAAAGAACTGGCTCATGGCTTGCGTGAGAATGGCTATGTGGTTGCATCGGCAGAAACTGTCGCTGAGTTAGCTCATGTCCCTTTGACTAACTTGCAAGGTTTATCTCAATATTGGGAAGGCTTGCCTCGTGATCCATATTTAAAGGATGGTGGTCGTTATCGCTTTCGACGCCATGCCAGTTATGAGATACAAAAAGGTGAGCTTAACTTGGTACCTCATCGTGCGCATTGGCAATCAGTTGATTACAACGCATTACATGGCGGAATTGAGCGTTGGTTTGAGCCGATTGAAAATCAATTAATGCATAGTCCGGCCTGGCAGTCACTCTTACTGGGTTTGGGACAGATACTAAATACCCTAAAGCCAGTGAATACTTGGTTTATAGAGGCGCACCAATTTCGGATTGATACTACGGATGGTATTGGTCGACCCACTCCTGAGGGCGCTCATCGAGATGGCGTTGATTTTGTAGCAGTTTTTTTACTAGATCGACTTGGTATCAAAGGGGGTGAAACGAGAATATTTGATGCCCAAGGATCTGCTGGTTTACGATTTACACTCACTCAGCCCTGGTCTTTATTATTGATGAATGATGAGAAGATGATTCATGAGTCCACTCCCATTCAGCCAACAGGGGAATACGGCTATCGCGATACATTGGTCCTAACGTATCGCTCAAATGGCTTTCAGGATTCCCCTAAGCGAAGTCAGCAATAAGGATTACTCTGGCTCCATGCCAGCTTCTTTAATAGCCTTGGCCCATTTTGCTGTTTCTAGTTTAATTTTTTGACCTAATGCCTCTGGTGTGCCCGGTTGTGATTCAAAGCCCATCGCAGAAAAACGCTCAACTAAGTCTTTAGATCTAGCAGCATCGTTAATGGCCTTATTCAGTTTGACAACAGCATCATTAGGCATGCCTGCTGGTCCAAAGGCGGCAAAAAATGCAATTAACTCATAACCCTTAATACCAAGAGCTTCGTTAACGGTTGGTAATTCAGGGATAGCAGGCGAACGTTTTAATGAAGTCACTGCAAGCCCACGGATTTTGCCAGCCTGCACCTGTGGAAGTGTCACAGCAAAGTCGGCGGTAAACATATTGATTTGGCCGCCAATGAGATCAGTCATGGCATTTGGACCACTCTTATAGGAAACGCCTGTCATTTTGATACCAGCAACACTGGAGAGCATTTCTGAAGAAACGCGTTGCGAAGTACTGGCATAGCCAAAAGTGATTTTTCCTGGATCTGCTTTCGCAAGAGAAACAAATCCGTTGAGAGATTTTGCTGGCACATCATTATTGATAGCAACGATTAAAGGAACCGAGCCAAAATAGCCAATAGGAGCAAAAGCTGTGTCTTGGTTATAAGGAAGATTTTTTACTAAGCTCTTTAATGCAGCGTTAGTGCTATTCGTTCCAAAGAGCAGGGTATAGCCATCAGCTGGCGCCTTAGCAACCAAGTCAGCACCAATCATGCCATTGGCTCCAGGGCGGTTTTCAATCACTACTGGTTGCCCTAAAGATTCAGTCATTTTTGCTGCAAAGGCTCGCCCAATTTGATCTGTTGCGCTACCAGCAGCAAAGGGAACAATGGCTTTGATTGGTTTTGAGGGGTAGTTGTCCGCAAATACGAGTGGGCTGCTAATGGCTAGCATTAGGCCTGCACAGGACAAAATAAAGTGTCTTAGGGGGGTTTGGGTTTTCATAGTGTCTCCAGCTGTTTTTCATAGTGTAGCGGGTTTGGCTGTCCTGGGACGAGTAGAATGACTTCACGTTTTCACTGAGTCTTTATGCGCTTTCGATCAGCTGGCTATACCCCTCTTATGCTTCTTGCACAAACCTGTGCTTTATTAGGTTTTGCTTGCTACGCCGTCGTTTTAACCACCTTGCAAGAGGAGTGGCATTTATCAAACCTCCAGTCAGGTTTAATTGCCAGCGCCTTTTTCTTTGGATATATGCTCGCAGTGCCTCTAGCAACTGCGCTGACCGATCGAGTAGATGCTCGTAAGGTCTATTTAGTGGGGGGCCTTTCCGCTACCCTTGGTCTTCTAGGTATGGCCTTTTTTGCTGTTAATTTTTGGACTGCCCTAATTTTTATGGCAATCAATGGTGCTGGCCTAGCTGGTACTTACATGCCCGGGCTTAAAATTTTGTCTGATCGCATTCAGACTGGTGAGTTAACAAGGCATATTGCTTTTTATACTGCTTTTTTTGGTATAGGAACTGGTTTTTCATATCTCTGTTCTGGTTGGATCTTAAGTGCACTTGGTTGGCATTATGTATTTGGCATTATTGCGCTTGGTCCCTTTAGCGCTTTTTTAATTGTGCTCTTATTGATTCCGCCGCTGCAACATGAGAAGTGGAAAGGCCCCATTCAAATTCGCCTGCATGATATTTTTCCAGTGGACAAATGGAAATTAGTATTACAAGATAAAAATGCATCCGGATTTATTTTTGGTTATACGGCACATTCTTTAGAGTTATTCGCCTCAAGAAGCTGGCTAGTTGCTTTTTTTGCTTTTTGTACTGCAGTGACGGGTGAAACTTTCTTATTGGCTGCGACGACTCTAGCGGGTGTCATTAATTTCTTTGGCGTTCCTTCATCCATTCTTGGTAATGAAATCGCACTGCGTATTGGACGGCAAAAGTGGATTTGTATAGTGATGGTGACGAGTGCAGTTTTGGGGATTGCCTTGGCTTGTTCTACAGGCCAGTCTTGGTGGTTGATCTTTGCTTTAGCTGTTGGGCATGCCATTTTTATCATGGCTGATTCTTCTACTTTGACTGCAGGCCTAGTGATCAGCGCCAAAGAAAATATCAAAGGTGCCGCGATGGGGCTGCATTCATTAATGGGCTTCGGTGGAGGTTTATTAGGCCCAGCGATTTTTGGTTTTATGTTGGATATTTCTGGATCCCGCGCCACCCAATCCTCATGGATCTGGGCATACGCTTCAGTAGTAATTTGGGGCGTGCTATTTGTTATTTATGAACGTCGAAATGGTTGGGGTAGTAAAACAAGTAGATGAAACATAGCCCCACTTGCTATCACTGCTCTAGCGTCATACTTCCAAGTGAATTCATTGAGGCAGACTTAGGTGGTGTAATGCGGCCCTTTTGCTGTCCTGGCTGCATGGCGATTGCGAAAACTATTCATGGCGAAGGCTTAGAGGTGTTCTATGCTCGAAGGGCTCAGGTAGGTGAAAGGCCTGCAGAATATTTAGCCTCCAATGAAATCCCCGAAAAACTGCAGCCCTATGATGATCCATCTTTACGTGGACGATTTACTCGTCCCTTTGGGAGTACGGGAGAGTTAGAGACAACTCTGCGTTTAGAAAAGATCCGTTGCGCAGCATGCGTTTGGCTATGTGAGCAACATCTGCGGCGTACTGCTGGCGTCAAAGATGTGCAAATTAACTACGTCACCCAAAAAGTACTTGTGCGTTTCTTGCCTGATCAAACAAGCTTGGCAAGATTGATCTTTGAAATTGAAAGAGTAGGTTACGAAGCTTGGCCTTTTGAGCCATCCTTATCTTTAGAACGGGCGAAAAAAGAAAGAAGACAATTACTGACTAGATTAGGCGTTGCCCTATTAGGAATGATGCAAGTGATGATGTACGCCTGGCCTTCTTATATTGGTGCTAATGACATTACGGCTGAATATGACTTGCTCTTGGCATGGGCAAGCTGGGTCTTGACAGTACCTGTGATGGTGTATTCCGCGGGCCCCATTTTTCAAGCAGCATGGCGCAGCGTTCAATTATTTAAACAAACACATCTGTTGGGCATGGATGTGCCAATCGCACTGGCTTTAGCCCTAGCCTTTATTGCTGGATCAATAAATCTAATAATGGGTTCTGGTCAAAGTTATTTTGATTCCATCACGATGTTTGTTGCATTTATATTAGCTGCACGCTATGTGGAGTTATTAGCAAGGCAAGATGCTCAGGGTGGAGCCGAAGCTTTAGCCAAGCAACTACCTGCAACTTGCGAGCGCATGCTTGAATACCCTCTTTCCCATGCAGTTGCTTTAGTACCAGTAGTGAATTGCAATCCTGGAGAAATATTACGAGTCTCGCCAGGCGAAGTGGTGCCTGCAGATGGAATATTGATCGAAAATGCGAGCTCTCTAGATGAATCACTTCTAACCGGAGAATCTATACCAGTTGAGAAAAAAATCGGTGATCGTGTTTATGCGGGTACTCATAATATTCTTAACCCACTCATTATGAGAATTGAGGCAGTCGGTCAATCCACTCGAATTGCTGGCATTGCATCATTATTAGATCGAGCTTTGTTGGCTAAACCGGTAATGGTCAGTCTTGCTGAAAAATGGACAGCATATTTCGTTATCTTTTTATTGTTTAGCGCATTTTTGTCATCTGCAATTTGGTTGTACTTTGATCCAAGTCGGGCATGGACTGTCCTGGTTTCAGTATTGGTTGCAAGTTGTCCATGCGCCTTATCACTAGCAGTACCAACTGCGATGGCTGCAGCGCAGGGAGCTGTCACTAAGTTAGGTTTATTGATTGTTCGTGGCCATGTAATGGAAGGCTTAGTGAAGACAACCGATTTAGTACTCGATAAAACTGGAACGCTCACTATGGGTCAGCCAGAATTACGAGAAGTTACTAATCTGCGACCAGGTTTTGATTCTCGGGATGCTTTAGCAATCGCTGTAGCGCTCGAGACTGGTCAGAAGCATCCTTTGGCACATTCCTTATTGCGTGCCGCACAGCTTGATCACTTGTCTATTCCAGATCTCACTGAGCCTGTTACTAGCATATTAGGAAAAGGCCTGACTTCTGGTTCCTACCGCATAGGCAGCGCTTCTTGGATTGGAGTTCAGCCAAGCTCTCAAGTTGGTCAATATGGTCAAGTGCACCTAGCAGATGACGATGGATTGATTGCGAGTTTTATTTTTCTAGATACAGTACGAAATGGCTTGGAAGATTTATTGGCGAGCGCTCGGCAAAGGAGGATCACAGTGCACCTGGTATCTGGTGATGATCCTACAACCGTTGCTTGGTGGGCTAATTATGTTGGTATTACAAATTATCTTGGAGGATGCACTCCAGAAGATAAATATGAATATATAGAGAACCTACAAAAAGCAGATCGTTTTATTTGGGCAATTGGTGATGGTGTAAATGATGCTCCATTATTAGCACGTGCTGATGTGTCGATTGCTGTTGGTGCGGGGGCTCCCTTAGCTGCTGCTGGTGCCGATGCTATTCTCACAGCCACATCTTTAGAGCCACTGGCTAAAACATTGTTGCTGGCAGACAAAACAGCGAGGATTATTAAGGAAAATTTACTTTGGGCATTGGTCTATAACCTACTGGCTATTCCTGTAGCGATGATGGGGTGGGTTAATCCATGGATTGCTGGTATCGGAATGTCTCTATCTTCCCTTGCGGTGACCTTAAATGCCTGGCGTTTGAGAAAGGCTTAGACTATCAGGATGGAAAGTTTATTTATTTTGATCCCTTTATCCTTGATATTGGTAGGGCTCTTAGCTTGGATTTTGAACTGGTCCGTCAAGAGTGGTCAGTTTGATGATTTGGAGGGGCCGGGCCAATCTATTTTGATGGATGATGATGCGCCAACATCACCTAAAGTTGGTGAGCACCCTAGAAAATAGCCCTACATTTGTTGTGTAGGCATAAGCCATTCTGATCCTGTCAGTGGCATCTGAATTTTGCCCCTTTCTTTTTGATATAGATCAAAACTCCCTTAAAGCCTTACTTTGATAATTAATCCAATCTATTTGGATTATGTCGCTGTTGGTCAAAAAAGGAGAAACCATGGGAATTACCGTGGGGAGTAATCAAGATACCTTCAATTACAAGGTTGTCAGTCAATTTGCCTTAGTGACTGTTCTTTGGGGAATTGTTGGCATGCTTGTAGGGGTCATCCTTGCAGCCCAGCTCATCTGGCCAGAAATTACTTTTAACATTCCCTGGCTTAGCTATGGCCGTTTGCGTCCATTACACACCAATGCAGTGATTTTTGCTTTTGGTGGTTCTGCGCTCTTTGCAACGTCGTACTACATCGTGCAGCGTACTTGTCAGGTGCGGCTGTTCTGCGATAAGTTGGCAGCATTCACTTTCTGGGGTTGGCAAGTAGTGATCGTCGCAGCTGCCATCACTTTGCCACTAGGAATCACTACTTCTAAAGAGTACGCTGAGCTAGAGTGGCCAATCGATATATTGATCACTGTAGTTTGGGTGGCATATGCCATCGTATTCTTTGGCACCATTATCAAGCGTAAGACTAAACATATTTATGTTTCTAATTGGTTCTTTGGCGCTTATATTTTGACAATTGCGGTATTACATATTGTGAACAATATTGAGATGCCAGCAAGCCTTTTCAAATCTTACTCAGCATATGCTGGCACACAAGACGCAATGATTCAGTGGTGGTATGGCCATAATGCGGTAGGCTTCTTTTTGACCACCAGCTTCTTGGGCATGATGTATTACTTTATCCCTAAGCAGGCAGAGCGTCCTATCTATTCATATCGTTTGTCCATCGTCCACTTTTGGGCTTTGAACTTTACCTATATGTGGGCAGGCCCTCACCATTTACAACATACCTCTCTGCCCGACTGGACGCAGTCCTTAGGTATGGTGTTTTCCTTAATTCTTTTAGCGCCATCATGGGGTGGCATGATCAACGGCATTATGACCTTGTCAGGCGCTTGGTATAAATTGCGCCGTGATCCTATCTTGAAATTCTTAGTAGTGGCTTTGTCCTTCTACGGTATGTCAACCTTTGAAGGTTCAATGATGTCTATTAAGACAGTCAACAGCTTGTCACACTATACGGACTGGACTATTGGCCACGTTCATTCTGGTGCATTGGGTTGGGTTGCCATGATCACGATCGGCTCCTTGTACTACCTCATACCCCGTTTAGTTGGTCAGAGAGATATGTACAGCACTAAATTAATTGAATTGCATTTTTGGATTGCCACCATTGGTGTGGTGATTTACATCGCCGCCATGTGGATTGCGGGTGTGATGCAAGGTTTAATGTGGAGAGCGTTTGAGTCTGATGGTACTTTGACCTATAGCTTCGTTGAATCAGTTAAAGCTACCTATCCTTTCTATGTCATTCGTTTAATAGGAGGCCTGTGCTACTTAGGTGGCATGTTGTTAATGGCTTACAACGTCTATATGACAGTGATCAATAAAAAATTCATTGACGCTCCTATTCCACAAGCGTCTGTCGCTGCTCACTAAGGATAAGAACATGTCAGAACAACGTCGATTTTTCTCCCATGAAACGCTTGAGCGTAATGTTGGTTGGTTGATCATTGCGACTATTGCAGCAATCTCAGTTGCTGGCTTGGTGCAGATCGTTCCTTTATTCTTTCAGCACTCTACTACCGAGCCTAGTCCAGGCATAACGCCATACTCAGCCTTACGCTTAGCGGGTCGTGATATCTATCAGCGGGAAGGTTGCCTAGGCTGTCATTCACAACAGATTCGTACACTGCGTTCAGAAGTGGAGCGTTACGGCCCTTACTCCTTAGCTGGTGAGTCTGTATATGATCACCCTTTCCTTTGGGGTAGCAAACGTACTGGACCAGATTTAGCGAGAGTGGGTGGTCGCTATTCAGATGACTGGCATCGCATTCATTTACGTAATCCACGCGATGTCGTACCAGAATCTAATATGCCTGCTTATCCCTATTTGCAAAAGCCGGCTGCTGCGGACACCATTTCTTCTCATATGCTGGCAATGAAGCGTTTAGGTGTGGCTTATACCGACGAACAAATTGCAAATGCACCTAAAGAATTGGAAGGCAAGACCGAAGAAGATGCCTTAATTGCCTATTTACAGGGCCTTGGAGTGAATCGTAGATACATCATTGTTGACGAGGTAATTGCTAAGTAATGCTAGCAATTAAAAAATATGCAAAATATCGCCCCCTATCTTTCAGCAATCTCTACCGTCCTTGGTTTGGTAGTTTTTTTAGGCATTGTGTGGTGGGCATGGTCTACAAAAAGACAGTCTGCTAATCAAGAATCTGCCGAACTTCCGTTCGATCTTCCCGATGAATTCAGTAAGGATAAATCATGAGTGACTTTCTTGGTGCCGGTTGGAGTACCTACATCACCTTAGTAACATTGGTTGGTATTGTTTGGTGCATCTGGCTATTATTTTCACAACAAAAGGTTAAGGTTAAGTTAAAGCCAGATGGCGAAGTTGCTGATACCGGTCATGTATGGGATGGGGATTTGCGTGAGTTAAATAATCCATTACCACGTTGGTGGATGTGGATGTTTCTGATTTCATGTATCTTTTCTTTAGTGTATTTAGTGCTTTATCCAGGATTGGGATCCTATCCTGGAGTCTTAGGCTACAGTACTGACAGTGCCCTGATGCAGTCAATGACTACTGCCAATGACGAGTTAAAGCCTGTTTATGCTAAGTACGTCAAGATGGACATTGAGCAAATTGCTGCTGATCCTAAGGCGCGTGAGATGGGGCAGCGTTTATTCTTAAATTCCTGTGCACAATGCCATGGCTCTGATGCTGGCGGGGCTAAAGGTTTTCCTAACTTAACCGATGGTGATTGGCTCTATGGTGGCTCCCCAGAAAATATCAAGACAACGATAGTGAATGGTCGTGCTGGTGTGATGCCTCCGTTTCCTCAGTTAGATGGCAAACAAATCATCGATGTTGCTAACTATGTTCGTAGCTTGTCAGGCTTGCCTGCTGATGACTTAAAAACAGCACGTGGTGCTGAGGTATTTAAGGCAAATTGTGTAGCTTGTCATGGATCTGATAGCAAGGGCAATATTGCTTTAGGAGCACCTAACTTAGCGGATAAGACCTGGCTATATGGTAGTTCTGAGGCGGCTATTATTGAGACGGTGACTAAAGGTCGTATGGCAATGATGCCTGCTCAAGACAAAGTGCTGAGCCCTGAAAAGATTCAGTTGTTAACAGCTTATGTTTGGGGCTTATCAAACAATAAGCAAGCAGGAGCCACTAGGTAAGCAGTGCCAAGTAATACGCTGGGTGGAAAGCCCATTCCTATAGAAGTGATTGAAGAATCTCTTTATGAGGTTCGGCGCAAAATTTATCCGCGCTCAGTATCGGGACTCTTTGCACGCTGGCGCCTCATTCTGATATTTGCAACCCAGCTACTATTCTATGGCTTGCCATGGCTCAGCTGGAATGATCGTCAAGCAGTCCTATTTGATTTGATCCAGCGTAAGTTTTATATCTTCGGCCTAGTTCTGTGGCCGCAGGATGTCATTTATCTTACGCTCTTACTGATCCTTTCTGCACTTGCTTTATTCCTTTTTACCGCAGTCGCTGGACGTTTATTTTGTGGCTATGCTTGTCCTCAAACAGTCTATACCGAAATCTTTATGTGGATAGAACGTAAAGTTGAGGGCGATCGTTTTGCAAGAATTCGTTTAGATGGCGAAGAGTGGCCTTGGAACATCCGGAAGTTACGCCTTAAAGTATTTAAACACTTCCTATGGCTGCTAGTTGCATTCTGGACAGGATTTACGTTTATTGGCTATTTCACGCCAATTGAAACTTTAGGTTCAGCTATTGTGCATTTGTCATTAGGTCCTTGGCAGACCTTTTGGTTATGTTTTTATAGCTTTGCAACTTGGGGTAATGCTGGCTTTTTACGTGAGCAAGTCTGTAAATATATGTGTCCTTATGCACGCTTTCAAAGTGTGATGGTAGATAAAGATACTTTCTTAGTGACTTATGACAAAGTTCGCGGTGAACCAAGAGGAAGCCGTAGCAAGTCGGCAGATCATGGGGCACTTGGTTTGGGTGACTGCGTTGACTGCAGTATTTGTGTACAGGTCTGCCCTACGGGAATTGATATACGTGATGGTCTGCAATATATGTGCATTGGATGCGGTGCTTGTATTGATGCCTGTAATCAGGTCATGGAAAAAGTGGATTATCCAAAGGGATTAATTCGTTATACAACTGAACGTGCCATTGAGGATCAAGAGTCCAATCAAAGTGCCATTCGACATATCCTGCGTCCAAGAGTTCTGATCTATACCGCTTTCATTACCGTTTTAGCATCTGCATTTATGATTTCATTGCTTACTCGAAATCCATTAAGAGTTGATGTCATGCGCGATCGCGGTGCCTTAGCACGTGAAGTTGAGGGCATTCGAATTGAGAATATTTATCGCATACAGATTATGAATGCCTCAGAGCACTCGATGGTGGTCCAGGTAAGAGCGACTGGCCTCGATAATTTGAAAATTCTGAATTCCCAAGGAAAAGAAATTACTGCAATTGATGTTGGCCCTGCAAGTAATCAATTGCTGCCCCTTAAAGTCAGTACTACGATTGGCCAAAATAGTCCTGGTAATTACCCCATTTATTTTGGTGTGACCGCACAAGAAATAGTTGGTAATCAAAGTATTACTAGAGTCCGTGATGAAAAATCAAGTTTTATTATTCCCCGTTAAGTAAGTTATTGAAGATGGAAAGGATGCATATGACAGAACAAGAAACGATGAAGCCCTGGTGGAAGCAGTTGTGGCCCTGGTTACTCATCAGTGGGCCAGCTGTCGCGATGATTGCTTGCATTATCACGATTTATTTAGCAGTCAATCTTTATGCAGATAAGCCATTACGCGATGGGCTTGTAAAGCAGGGCTTGAAAGTAGAGCAGGTCAGTAAATGAAATACCACTTACTGATTTGGATCTTGTGGCCATCTTTTTTAGTGGCTGGTCTGGCTGAAGGCTTGCTCTTTACACTCCTGCACCCTCAAGACTTGTTATTTTTTGGGCATCATCCTGAGCTCTCTGATGAGGGCATTTACACCATTGGATTTTTTGTAATTTGGACCTTCTGTGCCGTATCTAGCGCCTTAACTGCTTATATTCTTCCAGGCATTGAATCAAAGGGAGAAAAGGACGTTGACCGCGGCTTGATTTAAACCAGCTTTACAGGAGCATCCGCAGTAACACAGGCATTGATATCGGGGTTAGGAATGCCTGCGAGTTCATATAAGCCATTCATATCAATGAGCTTAATGTGGCGTTGTTTAATTTGAATCAGCCCCGACTCTGCGAAGCGTGACAACATACGGCTAACAGTTTCGATTTGCATTCCCAAATAGCTGCCAATTTCTACACGACTCATTTTTAAATCAAATTCATTATTGAGATAGCCTCGGGCAGCAAGGCGTTGCGATAGGTTGAGCAAGAATGAAGCCAATCTCTCTTCTGCACGCATGGTGCCCAGGGAGAGCAGATGACGTTGATCTTGAGTCAGCTCTCGGCTCATGATCTTATGAAATTGATTTTGTAATGCCGGTATTTGACGTGCTAAATCCTCAAATGCATCATAACGAATAATGCACACTTCACTTTCCTCTAGAGCAATTGCGTCAGATTGATAATGACCTTCGCCAATCCCATCCAAACCTAATATTTCTCCAGGAAGATGAAAGCCAATGACTTGCTGACGTCCGTCTTGGAGGCAGTACTCTGTTTTAAGGGTGCCAAAGCGAACGCTATAGACCGAACTTAATGGGTCTCCATGGCGATATAAGTTTTCACCTTTTTGTAGATGAACACGTTCTTTAATGAGAGTGTCTACTTTGCTGATATCACTACTACTGAGTCCAACCGGAAGGCAAAACTGACCTAAGACGCACACAGAGCATTTGCTGGTTGGGGAGTCGGTAGGTGTGTAATTCATCTTGAGGTTTCTTTGCTAGACAGTTTATTCTATAAAGGTGAAGAAATTGCTTTTTTACCCTTGCGTTTATTGGCTCAATGTTAACCACTAGCCTACTTCTGGCTGTCTTTTTGGGCGCCCTAGTGAGCAGCTGGCACTGTGCCTTAATGTGTGGAGGGATAGCGGCTGCCATCGAGCAACCTAGCGCTTCTGTGAGCCGCTTAAGGCCTAAATCAGAGCTTTTTTACCTACAGCTAGTCATGCATCTAGGTCGAGTGACTACTTATGCTGTATTGGGTGCAGCAGCAGCAGGGGTGGGAGTGCTAGTTTGGCAACAAAATTGGATTCCGATTCAAAGACCCCTATTTGCGCTGACATCCTTCATATTGATCTTTATGGGTATGCGTCTGCTCCGATTGAGAAACACGCAAAGCCTATTAGGGGGTAAATGGCTTAGCTCGAAAATTGCCAATGTTTGGGCTAAATATTTGGGTAGCATGGCAAGCGGACCATCTCGCTGGTTTAGTGGAATGCTGTGGGGATTAGTACCCTGTGGTTTAGTCTATAGCGTCTTACCCCTTGCTTTTTTATCTGGTGACGTTTGGACTGGGGCAGCTCTTATGATTGCGTTTGGATTGGGAACCTTACCTAATCTGTTGCTCATTTCTAAATTTTCTGCAGCATTCACTCAGTTTGGTCAATACATTTGGGTTAGATACTTAGCCGCCTCACTATTACTTATCGCAGGTGGTTTTGGTTTATATCGCGCCTGGGTCTTGCCAGAGGCTTTATTAAAAGGCGGCTTTTGTATTGCTTGAGTAGCGCTTATTTACTAGTTGCTATTGCAATTCCGCTATAGAGATCAGGGCAAAAACAGTCCTTGGGGAGCATCTTTAAATATCCACTGCGCTCAGCCATTCCAAGTGGCTGATGATCAAGTCCGCAGATGATCAATTGAATATTACGCCTCTTACACAGGTGCGTCAGTTCCATAATCGTGTCCATTCCTGAAGTATCGATGTATATGACGTTCTTCAGGTCTAGAAGCAACGTTTTGGATGGCAAGCTTTCTTCAATTTTTTCTAAAAGTTTTACTGCTCCAAAAAAGATTGCTCCATAAATGCGGTAGGCATCAATGCAGCCTTGCTGATTTTCCAATGCCGGAAAATTCTTTGTCGTAGCAATTTCGCAACGAGATAGACTAGAAATTCTATAAATAAAAGTAATGAAGGCTAGCAGTAGGCCGACTTCAACGGCGACAGTCAGATCCATCATGACCGTAAGCATAAAAACACTCAAGATGGTAATGCGATAAGGGAGGCGAAACTGTTTGAGGTGGATAAATTTCTTCCACTCACCCATATTCCACGCGACATACATCAAGATGGCGGCAAGACCCGCCAAGGGAATATTTTTTGCGAGCGGGGCTGCAAACAAAATAATGATCAATAGAGATATTACTTGGACTATGCCAGCAATCGGTGTACTGGCACCGCTTTCTACATTGGTCACTGTGCGGGCAATTGTGCCTGATGCGGGCATGCCGCCAAAGAATGGTGTGACCATATTGGCAACACCTTGTGCCATGAGCTCTTGATTAGAATCATGGCGATCATGTATCAAGCTATCCGCTACGCGAGCGCAAAGCAGCGATTCTATTGCACCGAGTAAAGCAAGGGTGAGGGCTGGAACAATCATGTATTGAGCATGACCCCAGTCGATTGGGACCCATTCAAAATGAGGAAGTGCTGAGGGAATGCCGCCAAAGCGACTGCCAATAGTTTCAATCGGTAAGTCTAAGAAGGTAGTGGCAATTGTTGCCGCTACCATTGCAACAACGGTACCTGGTATATGGCGTAAGTGACCGAGGTACTTATAAGACAACTTCCATACAATAATTAATGCAAGACTGCCACATGCAACACTCAGAGCAATCAGATTGAATGTATCAGCAGATTGATACAGTATTTTGATGGCGGGAAAAAATTGCGCAGGCATTTTTTCAATATTGAGCCCAAAGAAATCCTTAATTTGCGACAAGCCAATCAACAGCGCAATACCATTGGTAAAGCCAATGATGACTGCGATAGGGATAAAACGTACTAAGGTGCCAAGACGAAAAATACCCATTAAGAATAGAAAGACGCCAGACATTGCAGTTGCCAGCAAAAGATCGGGCACCCCATAGCGTTCGACAATGCCGTACACAATCACAATAAAGGCGCCAGCAGGACCACCGATTTGAACTCGACTACCTCCTAGAAGAGATATGAGTCCGCCAGCAATAATGGCAGTGAAAATACCAACTTCAGGCTTTAGTCCACTTGCAATTGCAAATGCCATTGCCAATGGAAGCGCCACGATACCTACGGTTAATCCTGCCAATACATCTTTGGTAAATAAGGTTTTGTTATAGCCCGAGAAGGATCGAAGGATGATGGGGTGAAAGAACATGCCGTTATTTGATGTGGGCTCCTTAGGAGAAGCGACTTCCAATCCAGTAAGTAAATCCAGCTGTAACTGAAGTTACAGCGCTTCCCCAGGCGATATCAATAAAAGCGAGCCGAGTGGGGAAATCGCGAACTACAGCTAGATTGGTGAGGTCATAGGTCATGTAGCAAAAAAACCCAAACAATGCACCATATTGCACCGCATATACCCATGATTGTTTTGAGAGCGCTGGGACAATCACAAAAATAGTCACTCCGAGGGCGTATAGAAGATAAAAGGCAAGACCAGCAATTAATTTGGGTTCAGTCGCCATCAGACTGCCCATTTCTTGCTGGTAAAGGTTCTTGGCTACAGCTAGGAGCCAGATTAAATCAATGACTACTAGCGTAATCAGAAATGAAAGATAGATGGTTAAATACTTGATCATTTTATTTATCCTTTTGAGCTTTAATGCATTAATAATAAGTATTATGATGTAATCAGTAGATCAGCAGTTCAATTTAAAGGGAGTCAGATATGTTTAAGCATTTATTAGTACCGGTAGATGGTTCAGATATAAGCAAAAAAGCCCTCAAGGAAGTTGCGAAGCTTGCCAACTCAGATAAAGCAGCAGTGACATTGGTGTACGTCTCCGATCCACTTCCGCCTACGGTGTATTCCGATAGCACCATGGGTTATGGAGTTTCTCAAAAGGATCATCAGAAGGTTTGTGCTGCTTATGCAGAGGATGTGTTCAAAAATGCAGCCAAAGCGCTAGGGTCAGGCATTAAGGCCAAATCCTTGCATGTTTCTAATACCGATCTTTCCGCTGGCATCTTGGATGCTGCAAAAAAAGCGAAAGCCGATGTCATTGTGATGGCATCGCATAAGCGCACTGGTATTAAGGGATTATTACTGGGTAGCGAGACGCATGAAGTGATTGTGCATGCTACTTTGCCAGTT
>CAJARE010000181.1 GCA_903944255.1 uncultured beta proteobacterium | reverse complement strand
TTAGATGAGCAAGCCGAGAATCTGCCAGCTTTAGAAAAACTCATGGATGAGGTTGAAGCCTCTAAGCAAGATACCCTTACTGAGATTGCTCAGGCGATTGATCAAGCCAAAAACTATCCACGCGCCGCTGAATTACTTCGCGGCCTACTCTTTATAGACAAATTTGCTATTGAACTTGATGATGCTATCGCGGCATTAGTCTAGCTTTAAACTGAATCTCTTATGGCCTTATTGCAAATCTCGGAACCCGGTAAATCATTAGCGCCTCATCAACGGCGTATTGCAGTAGGCATTGACTTAGGAACCACAAATTCTTTAGTTGCCATTGTGCGCGATGCCTTACCAAAAGTGCTTCCAGATGCTCAAGGTCGTGAATTGCTTCCATCGGTAGTTCGCTATCTACCTAATGGACGAACTCAAGCTGGTTTTGAAGCCCTCGAGAGTATTGTGACTGACCCTAAAAACACCATTGTTTCTGTAAAGCGTTTTATGGGCCGTGGATTGGTTGATGTAGAGCATCTTGAAAGTGCTCCCTATGATTTTGTTGATCAACCAGGAATGCTCAAGCTAAGAACGGTAGCAGGAGATAAGAGTCCGATTGAAGTATCTGCTGAAATTCTGGCACGTTTGCGACAACTAGCAGAAGACTCTGTAAATGATGAGATTGTTGGTGCAGTCATTACTGTGCCAGCCTATTTTGATGATGCGCAGCGTCAAGCAACTAAAGATGCAGCGAAGTTGGCAGGTATAGAAGTACTCCGTTTGCTCAATGAGCCGACTGCAGCTGCCATTGCCTATGGTTTAGATAATGCTTCCGAGGGTATTTATGCCGTCTATGATTTAGGCGGAGGGACCTTCGATATTTCTATATTACGCATGAGTAGAGGTGTATTTGAAGTTCTCTCTACCGGCGGAGATTCTGCTTTGGGTGGCGATGATTTTGATCATCGACTCTATTGCTGGGTTATAGAGCAAGCCAAGCTACCGCCATTATCCATTCATGATCACCGTACTTTATTGCAAGGATGTAAGCATGCAAAAGAGTTACTCAGCCACAATCCTTTAGCACGCGTGCATGAGACTTTGTCTGATGGTACTGAAGTGAATGTCGGTATCAGCCAAGCTCAGTTTTTTGAGCTAACCCAAAATTTAGTGACCAAGACTTTGGTAGCCTGTAAAAAAGCATTGCGTGATGCTGGTCTGAAATCAGAAGATATTAAGGGTGTTGTGATGGTAGGCGGGTCAACTCGCATGCCGAATGTGCAGCGCGCAGTTGGTGAATTATTTGGTACTCAGCCCTTAAACAATTTAAATCCCGATCAGGTTGTGGCGCTTGGCGCCGCCATGCAAGCAGACTTACTAGCAGGCAATCAAAGCAAAGATGATGAGTGGTTGCTGTTAGATGTCATTCCACTTTCTCTTGGCATTGAAACGATGGGCGGTTTGGTTGAGAAAATTATTCCTAGAAATACCCCTATCCCTGTAGCAAGGGCACAAGATTTCACGACTTTTAAAGATGGTCAGACTGCGCTAGCAGTTCAGGTAGTGCAGGGTGAGCGGGAGCTAGCTCAAGATTGCCGCTCTTTGGGCAAGTTCGAATTGCGCGGCATTCCTGCAATGGCTGCGGGTGCCGCTCGCATTCGGGTCACTTTTCAGGTGGATGCTGATGGTCTACTATCTGTAAGCGCAGTAGAGCAGGGTTCTGGCGTACAAGCATCGATAGATATCAAGCCATCATATGGATTGACTGATACAGAGATTACTAGGATGCTGCAAGATGGCTTCTCTTCAGCAAAAGAAGATCTCTTGGCGCGTTCTTTGCGTGAAGAGCAGGTGAATGCTCAGAGATTATTGGATGC
>CAJARE010000180.1 GCA_903944255.1 uncultured beta proteobacterium | reverse complement strand
TGATGAAAAATAATTGAGTATTATCAACCAACTTTGCCGGAAAATTGTATGAATTTTCAATTGATAGGCTCCACATCATTGATTACATTAGATTTTTTTGAATCCTGAGATTTTTTATTAGGATTATTACGAACTAAAAGCGACATAGCTGCAATGACTAAAGTCATGCCACTAATCTGCATCCACGTAATTGGCTCAGATAAAAAAGCATAGCCCATAAAAATAGTAGAGACAGGTCCTAGCATTCCAGCCTGCGCAACTATGGGTGATCCAATTCGATTAATGGCAACCATAATCATGAGCATGGGGATCGCTGTGCATACGCTGGCATTGATTAAGCTAAGCCAATAGATTTGTGGAGTCTGTTCAAATAAGGCTGTCGGGTTATATATTAATGACTGTATCAGACTGAATACGGTTGAGGCTGAGCTTGCATAAACTACTAGGCGTACGCTACCAATGCGTTTCACCATCTCTCCGGCACCAATCATATAAATAGCATAGAGACACGCACTTAAGAACACAAGAATCATTCCGAGCCATGCACTTACTCCAGTCGAGCTAGCATCTTGAATAAAAACAACGATTACGCCGAGATACCCAACAACTAAAGCATACCACTGCAAACGCGAAATCGATTTTTGTAAAACAAAATAAGAGATGAGCAACACAATAGTAGGGGTGAGATAAAGAATCATTCTCTCCAGGCCTACAGAAATATATTGCAGTCCTAAAAAATTGATATAACTAGAAAGAAAGTAACCTAAAAATCCAAGACCAATTAACTTCAGTCTATCCGGCCAGACCAAAGGATTCATGGGTCTTGTGCGTGAGTGCCACCAATATATCACCCAAAATATCGGAAAGGCCATCATCATTCTTAGAGCGAGGAGTGTCTCTGCATTTGCACCATCAGCAAAAGCAAGCTTGATCAGGACAGCTTTACCTGAGAATAGTATTGAACCAATACAAGTAAGGAGGATGCCATAAAGATAGCGTTGACGATGTGTTCGGCTAGAGGATTGCATGTACTTTAAAGAAGCTTATTCAGCAAGCTTCTCATTTCTGAGATGGTCTCAGATGGAGTTAAGCCAATAGGGCCAATACCTTGATTTACTAAGCTATCGGCTGCCACAGCGTGGAGCTGCACTGCTATTCCAGTAGCATCCCAAAGACTTAATTGGTGGCGCATACCTTGCGCTGCAAGGGCAGCAATGCTACCAGTGAGAACATCACCCATGCCACCAGTCGCCATGCCTGGATTACCTTCTTCACATTGGAATATTGGGTTACCAGGAGATGTAATGAGTGTGTGCTGTCCCTTGAGAACCACGATTGATTGCGTAAGGTCCACTAGTTGTTGGAGTGCGGCAATCCGATGCTCTTGAACATGCGCTGCAGTACTTTTGAGCAACAGTGCAGCCTCACCAGGGTGGGGCGTTATGACTGATTGCCCTGGAAATTGTTGATTGCGGATTTGAAGTAAGTGCAGTAGATCTGCAGATGTAGCAATTAAGTTAAGCGCATCAGCATCGATAATGATTGGTATCTGACTGCTACTTAAAATATCGGCTAGCCAAGACTTTGCTAGGGATGACATTCCTAGGCCGGGTCCAATGGCAATGACATCAGGTTGATTTTTTGTGATCAATGAATGAGCGTCTGAGTCTGCAAGACGAATCATCAGCTCAGGATGATCTTGGCATGCATGAGCCGACTTTGGATCAAACATTTCTAGAATCGTCCAGCCAGCTCCTAAATGGAGGCAAGCATTGCCAGCCAATAAAAGTGCTCCCGCCATGCCAGGCGCACCGCCCACTAAAATGACTTTGCCAGCATCTCCTTTGTGCTCCGAAGGTGATCGCTTTAAGCGTCCCGCTAATTCGAGTGCATTGAGTTTTTTGAGGGAGGCAGTCATGAGTTTTGTATCGATCTGATTCGGGGGATTGTGATTATTGTAAGGCGGAGTATGCTGATGCTATGAAGATTCAATTTCTTGGTGCTGCAGGCGAGGTGACGGGCTCGCGTCATTCAGTAGAGGTTCTGCTTTCTGGAAAGACGCGACATTTTTTGGTCGATTACGGGATGTTTCAGGGGGGTCGTGAGGCTACTAATAAGAACTTAGAGTCGCTCCCATTTGCGCCCCAAGATCTTGATTTCATCGTCCTGACTCATGCACATATTGACCACAGCGGTCTATTGCCGCGTCTTTGCGCACAAGGCTTTGATGGGCCCATCTATTGCACTAAAGCGACTTTTGAGTTGTTAAAAATCTTATTACCTGACAGTGCTTATTTGCAAAAGGCAGATGCTGAACGAGCTGAAAGAAAACAAAAGTTAGGAAAATGGCATGGTGATATTCCAGTTGCCCTTTATTCTAGAGAGGAAGTAGATACGGCTTTAAATCAGTTTGAGGTAATGGAGTATGGGCAGGTAATTGAGCCACTCCCAGGGATTCATTTGCAATTTCGGAATGCAGGGCATATCTTAGGGTCGGCAATCGCTGTGCTTGATATTAAAGAGGATCAGCAGCAGCAAAAGCGCTGTGTATTTACTGGAGATATTGGCATGAAAGGTAAGGTACTCATGCCAGATCCAGAGCTGATCTCGCAAGCAGATATCTTGGTAGTAGAGTCTACATATGGTGATCGCCTTCATCGGAGTCTCAAAGAGACTGAAAAAGAGTTTATTGAAGTGATTACATCCACACTCAAAGGGCATGGCAATATTGTTATCCCAGCATTTGCAGTCGGGCGCACGCAAGAAATCTTATTTCTGTTGATTCACTTTGTTCAAAAGGGATTACTTCCACACCTATCAATTTGGGTTGATTCTCCTATGGCAACAGCAGCAACACATCTAACACAACATTATTTCTCTCAATTAGATCAACAATCGCAGCACACCTTCACTTGGTTTAAGCAGCATCCTGAAGCGGTTAATTTGCGGTTTATTGCTGATATGGAAGAATCCAAAGCCTTAAATAGAATTAAAGGCGGCGCTATTATTCTTTCGGCTAGCGGCATGTGCGATGCTGGTCGGATTGTGCACCACTTAATTAATAATCTACCCCATGCGCAAAATGCGATTGTGATTACAGGCTTTCAAGCCTATGGCAGTTTGGGCAGACGCTTAGTTGATAAAGCTACAAAAGTACGTTTATTTGGAGAAGAGATTCCGGTGCGGGCATCTATCCATACCATTGGCGGCTTATCAGCTCATGCCGATCAAGCTGGCTTGTTAGATTGGCTTAAAGGATTTCAGAAAACTCCCAAAACAGTCTTTGTTGTTCATGGAGAGGCAGAATCATCTTCCGTATTCGCTGCCTGTATTCGAGAGGAGTTAGGTTGGGAAAAAGTCATTATTCCCGAGCGTTTGCATACTTACAATTGCTAGCGGGACATTCTTTACTCCGCCACTTTTGCACCTTCGATTCCATGACGTTTCATTGATTCTGCAACAAAGCCTGAGGACTTTAAATCAGTAATGATGGCGTTTAAGTAGGCAGTTGTTTTTTCATAATCAGTGCGAGCCTTTGGGATTCCAATTGCTTGATTAATGACCATAAACCGTCCAGGAATCATACGTAAGCCGTTATATCGCTTGGCATCACTTTCCAATTGCTGCTTTACGCCTGCAGCCACATTTCCCTTGCCAGCCATAAAGTCATCAATCACTGCCTGTGAACTAGCGGCTCGTATTAGCGCTGCATTTTTAATTTCACGCGTGAGATACAGATCGTAAGCGCTGCCTTTGCCAACTACAATTTCTACTCCAGAACGATCTACTTCTTCATTCGTCTTTAATGCAGAGTCGCCTTTCACCATATAAGCCCCTTCAATCTGAATGTACGGCGGAGTGTAGCTAACATCTGCCCCTCGTACTGGATCAATTGCAACAAAGATCAGATCAATATTGCCTGTCTTAATTGCATCTACGGTAGCGCCTGCTGATTTAAAGGGGATTAACTCAACTGGAATACCTGAACGTTTTCCAATTTCATTAGCAATATCAATGCTAACGCCTTTAGGTTTTTGAGAAGTAGCATCTAGGCCAGCTAAAACTGGATTACCCAAATTAATGCCTACTCGTAGGGTTCCGGTGGGCGCAAAGGATTGAATCATTTTTGGATTGATTGAGTTCATTGGCTGACTAAAGCTCGTTTGAGAAATAAAAAAGAGGAGGAGGGTAAGTGCAATTTTCATAGCTTCATAATATAAAAAACCGCGGCGGACCGCGGTTTTATTTTCGCTGAGCTGAATTACTTCTTAGCGTCAACAGCTGGTGCTGGTGCCGGAGCTGCTGGAGCAGCTGCAGGAGCATCTTTCTTAGCCTCTTGAATATGCGCTGCTTCAGCGCCATGCTTCTCTCCGCTCATATCAATATCGCCGTCGCCTTTGATGAGTAAATAGGCGGTAGCACCAACTAAAACTAGCACCATGATGATGATTGAACGGTTGCTCATAGCTTTTCCTTCGATTTGATTGAAATTAGAGGGATATTAAACCCTAATAGCGGTATGGGATATACATAAAACCCCCTAGTCTTCGATCGATCTCAAAATAGGTATTAACGTGCGTTTTTAGCCCTCAAATGAAGGATTCAAGTAAGTACTACCTAAAAGGTAAGATGGAGCTACTTTACTTAGCAAGGGTTTTAACATGGGCTCAAAGCTCCCAACGAGTAATTCTCAGACTATTACCGATTTTTTGAATATCAAAAAAAGTCAGCTTTCTGAAGAGGACTCAGTAGATTCTTACAAATTTGCTTTTGACGATGAGGCTTTTCTTTCCCGCCGCGAAACGATCGGTATTCGCTTTGAACTCGAATTACTTAAGCCAGAAATTCTCTTAAATGAACATGGTATTGAGCATACGATTACTGTTTTTGGCTCAACTCGTTTTGTGAGTTATGAGAAAGCCTTGGAGCTGGAGGCAAAGGCAAATACTCCAAAAGAGTTGCAGGAAGCAAAAAAAGCTTTACTGCATAGTCAATACTATGAATCAGCAAGAGAGTTTGGTGGTTTGGTAGCTCAATACAACGCAGTACAAGAGCAAGGTAGCAATAAGTTATATATCTGTACTGGTGGCGGTCCGGGAATTATGGAAGCAGCTAATCGTGGAGCATTTGAGGCTGGCGATCAAAC
>CAJARE010000179.1 GCA_903944255.1 uncultured beta proteobacterium | reverse complement strand
CTATTTACCTATAAAGTTATTTCATGAGCAATTCTTCTTCGCGTGGCCTAGTCACTAGCATTCCAGAGCGCTATGTTCAGTTCGCCCTCTTTAACCTCAAGAAGATTTATAGCGAACTAGGCTGCCAACTCCCAATCGAAATCTGGGAAGTCGGAAATGAATTAAGTGCCGAGTCTAAGCAAAAAATCAATGCGCTTACGGACAAGATCATTTGGCGGAACGTTTCTGAATTGACTTCTGATCTGGCTCACTGGAAAGGCTTTCAGGTAAAGGCCTTTATCGTTGCCAATAGCTCGTTTAATGAAGTATTACTATTTGATGCCGATGGGATCTTCCATCAAAACCCAGAAAACCTCTTTAGTGATGCTGGCTACCAAGAGACGGGCTTCTATCTCTTTAGAGATCTCAAGCGCTGGGTCTTTGCATTTAATTGGTATGACAAGTTGATGCATCAATTGGGGCTACGCAAACCATTTAAGGGCAATAAGTTTCGTAACTATGCTTTTTATCAGCAACGCCAAAATTGGTTGCGTCGTTGCCTCAACAATCAGAAGCCAGAAAACTTTCCGATAGAGTGGGATTACATCTGGAAAGATGGTATTCCGGCTGAGCCTGTCATCGAGACTTATGTCGATAGTGGCGTGGTTGCGATCAATCGTAGTAAGCATCCCCAGACGATTAAGTGCTTGTATGCACTGAACAATAATCATCCCGATACCTATCAATACGTCTGGGGTGATAAAGAAACCTTTTGGATCTCCGCTCTCATGGCTAAAGAGCCATTTACAGTTAACCCACAATGGGCCTACGAAGAAGCTTCAGATAACAGCGAAGGCTGGAAAACCAAGAAAGATCTAATTTGCCAAGCATGGAATGGCAAACTCTTCTTCACCCAAAAGGGCGTGGTCTAAGCCAAGCAAATTTTCAATAGATTATTTGGCGGGCTGGTCTCTAAGCCATTCATTCAGCGGCCGGCCAATCAAGCCCGCAGAGTAGTCTGAGATATGGTCTGAGTAGCTATACAACAAGCGACCATTTTTAGAAATCTCGCAAAGTCTTTTTTTCTCATCGCACAGAATCGGCGTCGTGTAAAAGATATTGACTGTGCCAGGATTATTTTTTTCCAGCTTGGCTAATAGGCGTCTGTATTGCTCGGTGCGCTGTAAATGCTGATCCACAGTTAATACACAGCGTGGATTGAGTTTTTTAGGAAAGAAGTAATTAATTGCTGAAATCGTGCTCTTTCTTTCCAGGCAATCTTCTGGGAAAGCCAGCGTCGGATTATCTTCCAAGATCACTATTTTCTTACCGGCAGCCTTTAAGGGATTAATAGCGTTTTGCACTGCTTCATAAGCCACATCAAAGTTTGGTGAAGTTTCTAGATCATCTAAAAACTTCTTTTCATTTAAACCAAATAAGTTACGGCTGGCACCCACAAATAAAACTGTTTGAATATTCTCATTTTTTGCCAATGAACTGATTGCATATTCACTATTAGGCATAAATCTTTGAAATAGCGGATTACTTGAGATCACGGTAGAAACTGCCCCTTTGCCACCAGGGCCACCAATAAATAACCAGCGACCACTTTCATTAGAGGTTCTGACTAGACCTCTAAATAGTGAGGCAGCGTGACTATCTCCAACCATGGCATATTGAATCGGAGGACGACTATCACGCAAGCAGGTTCCAAACCAAGATTTATCAATTGTGGGAGAGTTGGCTAGACCACAGTCTTCAATCAGATCGACGCCAGCAACACCGTCATAACCAGACTCGGGATCAATATTGATCTTGTTCACCAGACGTGAGTGGCTACCGTTTTTGTAGTTTGCTACATAACCAGCAAGACCAATCAAGAAGAGGCCAACGATGAGAGCGAGCGTAATGGCTTTTTTGCTGATAAACCATTTACCCAAGAACGTAATGCTGAGCTGAATTCCTTCTCCAAAGCGAATTGGCTTTTCAATAAATCGGTAGGTAAGCCAAGACAGAAGAACAGATAGCACTACAACCCCAATCCGAATCTCTAACTCAGGAACGCTGCTGCTCAGAATACGAGAAAAAGAAAGTAGCGACCAATGCCAGAGATAGAGCGGGTAACTAATTAAGCCAAACCACACCAAAACAGAGTTACCTAAGATCACCCGATTGAACCATGCGCTTGGACCTGCTTTGATCATCAAGGCGGCGCCTAAGGTTGGTAATAATGCCCACCCACCTGGAAAGCCACTTTCTTTATTGATCAATAACAGGCCAGCAATAAAGAGCGCGAAGCCTATCGATGAGAGGGTATTGGCCTGCGCAATGGAATTAACGGCAAGCTTTGGATACCTTGCATGGAATACAGTGACATAGGCCAATATAGAACCGATGAGCAATTCCCAAAAGCGCGTTAGTGGTGAGTAAAAAGTAGCAACAGGGTCTATAGAGATGCTATACAAATTCCACGCAAAAGAAGCGATAGCAATTGCCATAATGATCGGGAGGATGCGCAGGCGTAATCGCCACGCAGCCCAGAGAATCGGCGGCCATACGATATAGAACTGCTCTTCAATACCTAAACTCCATAAATGGAGCAAAGGCTTAGTGTCAGATAAGTTATCAAAGTAGCCACTCTCACTCCACAGAATGAAATTGGCAATGAATCCTGCGCCACCAGCAATATGCTTACCGAGTTGCTTGTACTCGCTTACAAATAGAATGCACCAGCCCAAAATAAATGAAGTCACCAATACCAAGATCAGCGCTGGGAAGATGCGACGTACACGACGTGCATAAAAATCTGAAAAACTAAAACTGCCCTGCTCTAGCTTTTCAAAGATGATGGTCGAGATTAAGAAGCCAGAGATGACAAAAAAGACATCTACCCCGATAAAGCCGCCAGAGATAAACTCTGGAAAAGCATGGAATAAGACTACCGATAGCACTGCAAATGCTCTGAGGCCATCGATATCAGAACGATATTGATGATTCGGCAATTCAGGAGTGTTGGGTATCGCGTTAGACATCAATGTCGTCGATTACTTTAGACGCCAGGCTTCTAGATAGCCTACAGGATCTTGAGTCCACCACCAAAAGACTTTATGTTCGCCCACAGTGTGTGGAATACGCCAATAAAAGGTATACGGCACGGCTAAACACACAATCAGCATTACAGTGACCAAGGAATACCGACGTGGGGTGCTTGATCCTTTTAGACTGAAAAAGGTAATAAAAAATAGCATCCCAGAAATATGAATCCAACGACCCCAGTCAATCGCAATGCCATACAGCGGCACTGTTAAGGCCAAGGTAAGCATCATCGCCAGTAATAAATGATGCTTTGTTAAGCCAGCAATCCATCTGCCGTAACAATAGATGGGGATCATAGTGAGTAGCAATAGAGGTGTGAACGACTTAATAAATCCAATATGCGCCATAGGATGTTTACCAGCTAACAGGTGAATGGCATCACATCCTAGTGAACCGTTCACACTCCAAGGATTCAGACTTGCACAAATGGCATCTGCCGTTTCTTTATTGCCTTTGAAAAAGGCATAGAGCACCACTAACACCAATAATGAAATGAGGCATGGAATGAAAACAGTGAGGAAATCACTTTTATTGAAACCCCGCTTCAGATACAAAGGCAGATAAAAGAATGGGAAGAAAAAGATGAGGCCCTCATGCGCAAAAGCCATGACCGTCATCACAATGATGAGATAGTAAAAATCCCAGCGTTTCAGTACCGATTTAGAGGGCGACTTACAAAAGACCTGCAGGAAAGCAAAAAAAGCAAAGCTGGCAAAGAGCAAAATTTCTTTTCGGCCTGAGCCTCCTGGATCATTGAGATCGAACATCAAGGCCCAAGGCGAAATCAATAGCAGGACTTCTATCCATCCAATGCCTTTAACTATGGCTAGCAGCAGAATAGATCCACACAGAACAGCATAGGCTATGTATTTACTGGCGAGCACCACATCGACTGGGCTAGTGCCAAACCAGTGATGAATTTGCATAGAAATTTCACCAAACAGACCTCGGCGCACTAAGCCATTGGTGTAATTAATTAACCAATCCCCTGTGATGTAGCCATGATGCTTAAAATCAAACTGAATCTCATTGACGCGCAAGAAGTAGAGATAGAGTACTGCGCATAGCGCTACTAAGCTAATGAGTCCAACGATGGAGAACTTACGTGAGCTCATGAATAGGCAAAATAGTTGGCTTTGATGTTTGCTTATTTAGCAATATTGCTCATCAAGAGCTTGGCACGAGCTAAATTTGCAGCGCCAGTAGGGTGTTTATCCAACTCATGAATATAGTAATTACGCGCCAGTAACTCGTTCTTATCTGCTAGGGTCATATCAATCACATTGATACCCATCGCTTTAATAGCGGCCATGAT
>CAJARE010000178.1 GCA_903944255.1 uncultured beta proteobacterium | reverse complement strand
TACTTTTTATGTTGGGCAGAACAATTGCGCGCGCAAGGAATGTACATGGATTTCGCTAACCCTAATATGATGCGTGATTGTTGGATTATTAATGATAGCGTGATGGGCGGCATGTCTCAATCGGGTCTTCGCCAAGATGTGCATGGTTTGTTTTTTGAGGGTGTGGTTTCGCTTGAAAATAACGGCGGCTTTGCATCCATGCGTTCATCCGTAAAATTTCCCCAAGGAACTCAAGTGCTTGAGCTTCTAGCGAAAGGTGATGGCAAGCGCTATAAGTTAGTCTTACGCACTGAGTTAGCGCCACGAGTTACGTATGCTGCAGATTTCATCGCTGAACCTACTTGGCAAACATATCGATTTAATGTAAACCAATTTAAATCGACTGTACGTGGACAAATAGTTAATGCACTAGCCCTATCCTTTTCTGACGTGATTGAGTTTGGCATTCTGATTTCTAATAATCAAGCAGGAAAGTTTGGCATTCAACTAAAAATGCTGCAATCCACTTAGGACAAAAGCGTATTAAATGAATTTCTTTCCATTCAAAATATGATGAAGAATTTAAATTCTGGGCTTTAAGGATTGATTACCAGTTAAAGCTTCCAGGGACTCCTTTAAATGGACCAACTAGTTCTGGTGTGATCCAACCACCATAAAATCCCCCGGGCTGGGGTATTACTGGTTGACCTCCAACCGTGCATTGCAGTGATCTTGCATAGAACGCTACGCAATCATTTAATAGCTCAGCACCGGTTAAGGGTCTTGGATAACTCCATGCGACCTTAACTAAAGAGTGCGCACCATCTACCAAAGACCAGTATTGAGCAGGCCCTTTCCATTCGCAAACAGAACCCCCTCCTGCAGGCTGAAATAATTTTTGATTAACATCTACCCAAGGCAAATAAAAAGTAGGTGGATGCGCAGTCTCAAGTGCCATAACCGATCGATGTGTTCGAGCCACTTCCAAACTGCCCCAACACACTATCACTTCTCGCTGGTCAATCACTAGTTGAGGTGGACGCGGAAAGTCCCATACCGATACTTGCCCCGGTCCAGGCAATTGTGCAAAATCAGGTCTACTTAAACCACGCCATTCCCAAGCATCACGCGCATCTTGTAACCATGAAGGAATCTCGCTCATGTGTATAGCTTATAAAAGATAGTCATTGTTAAGAAATATTGCATTAGCTAAAGTCTTATTTCAGGATCATTTTATTGAGATTTTTGGATTTCTTAATATGATTCGGGCGTGCGACCCGGATCTTAAAAGAAATTGTCGCTGCTAGAAAGTCAATTTATTCAGGGACTTATAGTGAAAAAATAAGGTCCCTTTAACCTTAGAATTACCTGCTAAATAGGATTCATGCAAAAACCTGGTTTTCCTGATAGCGTTACTCTTATTCTTTTATGGAGCTAGCTCTTATGAAACGTATTTTTCTCTTCTTATTGACCAATATCGCCATTATGTTGGTGATTACGATCATTATCAATATTTTTGGCTTAGAACAAATACTAGATGCGCAAGGAAGCGATCTTAATCTCAACTCTTTATTGATGTTATCTGCCGTTGTTGGAGTCACTGGTTCGCTCATTTCCTTGGCGATGTCAAAATCAATGGCTAAGCACTCAACTGGCGCCTATGTCATTACGCAAGCACAAAATGAAGAAGAACATTGGTTAGTTAGTACGGTAGCACGCCAAGCACAAGCTGCCGGTATTGGTATGCCTGAAGTTGCTATTTATGACTCTCCTGATATCAATGCATTTGCCACAGGAATGTTTCGCAATGATTCCCTGGTCGCGGTCAGTACTGGACTATTACGAGGTATGACTCGCGATGAGGCCGAAGCAGTCCTAGCCCATGAGGTCAGTCACGTTGCCAATGGCGATATGGTTACCCTTGCACTTATCCAGGGTGTTGTTAATACATTTGTATTCTTCTTATCCAGGGTTGTTGGACACATCATCGATCGGGCTGTATTCAAGACAGAGCGAGGGCATGGGCCTGCTTACTGGATTACCACAATCATTGCACAATTGGTGTTAGGTATCTTAGCCAGTGCAATTGTGATGTGGTTTAGTCGTCATCGCGAGTACCGTGCAGATGCTGGATCTGCTTACCTTGAAGGCAAGCAAAAAATGATTAAAGCCCTTGAGCGTCTACAAAAATCAGCCAATCAACCGCATCTACCGGAACAATTAGAGGCTTTTGGCATCTCTGGTGATATGGCGACGGGCATAAAGAGCTTATTTATGAGCCATCCACCATTAAGCGATCGAATCGAGGCATTGCGCCGCATTACAAACTAAGAACGACGATTGATAAAGAATTGGATTCGTTTCAGAAGACCTCATGATTGATAACTTTGGACCCATTATCTTGCTTGAAGTAGTGTTGGTCTTTGGTGGGGTATTGCTCTTTGCATGGTGGCAATTACGCGATCTTCGAAAGGAGCGAGAGAAAGACCAAAAGCAGAAAGAGGTAAAAAAAAGCAGGATTAGTTAGACAGCTATCGAAAACTCATCAGTTCCACCCTAAATTCATAGATACTCGGCGACCTCAACTAAATTACCATCAGGATCACGTAAATAAACAGAACGAATTGGTCCTAAAGCACCTCTTCTGGGTACTGGACCCACATCAACTGCCACCCCAATATTTTTAAGGTGCAATATGAAGTCATCTAATGGCCCGGAAGCTATTAGACAAAAATCGCCTGAGCCGATGGTTGGAACCCTAGCCTTAGTAGGGGTTTCGGTCGCTTTATCTTGCAGATTAATTTTTAGCTGCCCAAATCGAAGCGCATAACGTGGCTGACCTTCCGGCCCCACAAAAAATTCCCTCTCAAAGCCCATGACCTTCTCATACCACTGGGTTGTCAACTCTATATCAGTAACAGTTAAAACAATGTGATCAATACGATCAATAATTTTTGTCATTTCATTGGACCAATAGAAAATATATTATAAATAATTCAAGTACTCTTAAATTTCTGCCTTTTAGTATTGCACTTATTAGGAGAAATTAAAGTAATCAATACTAAAGCATATAGAAATTAAAAATAATGATCATCCTTTTTTAACCCAGGCGCTGCACCATCCTTTAGATGAGACAGCTTTACCACCAAATGCGAGGCACGGGGCATCAGCATCTTTTGCGGTTCCCTGAAACAAAGTACAAGCAGCACAATTTTGACCTAATGCATACTGAGGGTATTTATTAGTATCAATTTTCTTAACATCGCTAACATAGCCTAGTGCAATAGCAGATGGATCAGAATCTAGAACTAAGTTTTGCGATGGTTTTTGGGCTATAGCAAAACCGCTCACCAGGGAACTGGCTGCCACAAGAATAAAACTTCGACGTTTATTCAACATAAAGATCTTTTTTAATTAAATTTAATTGAGCATTACTTCTTTACTATTGCAGTCACTAGAGTGAGGATAGAAAAGTATTCATTATTGTTTTGCTCCTTCAGATAAACGCCTACCTAAAGCAACTGCATAAGGTGCCGCACGAGCGCTTAACATGGGATCATTCGATGGCTCAACACCCTTAGGCATTACCATGGGGTTGAAGTTGACGGTAAGGCAAGCACCTTTATCATCGTCTGATACTGAGGTGACCTTTAGAACCCCTAGATTTATTTTTTTACGACCCTCGGGAAGCGGTACTGTAGCATCGTCGAGCTTATCTCCAGGCTGCGCTAACTCTAAATTGAAATTGAATGCAACCTTGCCACTCTTTACTCTTTGGCGTAAATCATCAAACAAAAAGTTGCCCCCTTTTTCTTTCGCCTCTTCATCGGAGAGTCCTTGAGTGCCATTAACAGGCTCAAATACCCATTTGCCGAATTGCTTTACTCCGCTGGGATTGGTAAAGCTAAAAGCATGTACACCCCAGTAGTTCACACTGCCAAAGCTCGCAGGCACTGGCTGTGATGCTAGATACTTACCCTGTAGCAGCACTTCGGGATTGGCATCAGTAAATGCTTTTATTTTTGCAGGGTCTGGCGCCTTAGTCGCTGGATCTGGTTGACGTGCTGCCAATGAAGCCATTAGCTGTTGGGGTGTTGCTGAACCAAACACGGGCGCCGAAATATTGCCCATAAGCCATTGTTCGCCGTTTGGTAAGGTGAACTGGAGTGACATATTGCGCTGCGATTTTGTATTGTCAGCTGCCTTTGGATTTGCCCCACCAACTGAAAAACGAACAACTACAGGAATGGGCTTACCACTAAATACCGAGGCTACCGATAGTGCACGCCCCTCAGGCGATCCAGTAAATTCTCCATTGGCACAGATGCCTTTTGCACCAGAGCGTCGATAGCCCTCGAACTTGCCGTTCGTAGCTTCAAACTGATTTACCATTGAAACTGGATTAACAGTTATTTGTGATTGTGCAAAAGCACCTACTGAAAAGCTAGTACCGATTAAGGTGATTGCCGACAATAACGGAATATTCATAAGGGGCCCCTAATTGAAATGAGTAAACTTTAATTATTATTAAATACAACATGAAGTTACTATAAAAAGTGCAAAACTTACCTTTTTTAAGTATGAATTTCTTGTTAAATGATGCAAAGCACCATTATTTGACGCATGAAAGCATCATTGTCTAGTGTGATACTAGGCGAAACTGACCACTAAGCAATTATTTAATGGAAATAACTATAAGTTTTTGGCCTACCCAGCATGATTCGAACGTGTGGCCTACGCATTGGGGTTCTTCAAAGTGTTTGGTGAGTTCCATCACACAATGGCCCATTAGATGATTGTTTGCAGCCACAGAAATAAACTGTTTTAGTCTCTGATGCAATAAATTCCTCGGGAACTAAATCTGTTCTCTGATGTGACCCATCGCAAAAGGGTTGCTTATTACTTAAGCCACAACTGCACCAATAATAAGTCTGCCCTTTGACTACCTCTACTGGATAAGGTGAATTTTTAGCTGTCTTTATTTCCATGCTAACTCCCTATGCAATTTGTTAATAGATTTACTTACTCGTATGACCACTGGTAACCTACATCAACGATCTCCAATGCATATCCAAAATGATGCAGGCAATAGGCATTCCAGTCTTTATGAAATTCAGCCAAAGTTGTATCGCAGTGATGGCGATTAATTAAATTCAGCAGACCATGATCCTTACTCTCAATCTGCCCATCCTTAGATTTCACAACAACATAAATTGCATGTTTTCCACTCATGACAACCTCTGCAGATTTAATGATGGTTTTAGATTAATTCCTTTATCGGGCTATGGAAAGTAAAAGATGAGGGTTTTTAGGGTTTTGGCGTAGATTGGTCAGTATTTGGTCAACCGAACCTTACAAAATTGGCTTTTTTGACTAGATCACATCGGCTATTGAGATCTTTAACGTCCCCAGTAGGATTCGAACGTATGACCTGGGCTTTAGAAGAAATGGTGGCTGTTAAAAGACATATAATTTCAATGACTTACAGCATAAAAATGGGGCTGTGTATTAAACTTTGCAATGCGGTTTATTGTGAAAAATAACTCAATTTATAAATTCAGGACATACTCGCTTAAAAGTATCTCTAGTGAGATCGATACAACCTCCACCCTCATACACCCCCTGTGGATCTCGATATTTCATCATCACATTAAGCACATTTTGTACTTGCTCATCTGAGCTAAGTGTTTGATCTACCAATTTTTTAACTAAATCTTCATTAATTTCTAATGTACCTAATTTATCCTTTCTAACGCTTTGGCGCCAGTGATAAATTTCAATGCACTTAGCCTCTAAAGTATATGGCTTGGATTTATCCCAAAGATTTGTAAATTGACCGCTGCCCATATAAATTACCCATGAGCCCTCATATCCTTTGATATTAGATGAGAAATCATCAGGGTTTTTGAACCAGACTCGATCACCAGGCACATAACAGCGCATTGGAAATGGAGTTGCTGATGAACCGATTTCGAATGCAAATGCATTCAAGAAATCATCGGCAACTAACGCCTTCTTTCTCCACTGAAGTTCTATATTTTTTAATTTTTGTGGATTAGTAACGCTCAATTCTATCGCCAAGCTATGTAACATTAAATACTCAGTAGCTCTTTGACAAGAAAAAGAAAAATGCTCTCCTGAAATGTCGGGGCATAGTGCGCACTCAATTCCATCAATTAAAGAGGCGTCCTCTTTCAAGATAAAGCCACTCCCTTCGACATAACTCCAATATGCCTCTGGCCTAGAGAGGCCGTTTGTATCAAAGTTCAATTCAGCCCTTCTGGCGAGGCTTGATACATTTAACCTCATTCTGAGATTTGCTTCCAGATCATTTAAGTTCGAAAAGTCAAAAATAACTGGGCTTACGGCCATGCTAAGAACCGCTTCGAGAATAAAATCTTGCGCAGAATGCTCAGAAATTAGCCCAAGACTTGCAGCTAAACGGGAAGTATCTGCATGTTGACAGAGATTGTGTAAAACATCATTTGCGTAGATTCTGATGTACTTCATTCCATCATCATGCTCTTGGCTAATTTCAACATAAGGAGAAGCGCCAACCTTATCGCACCATGCTCTGACCTGATCAAACAACAGATCATTTTTATTAGGCGCAGTGACAATCTGTAATCCACCGGAACTTTTGCACAAGTGGTTCATAAAGGTTTCCGCCTAATTAATTGGGTGCGAAAACAATGCTGTTGCTAGTATTAATAAAGTAACTCATCACGTCAACTAAAGATTGCCCTTGATAACCTTGTCTGCTCTCCAACTATATAAATATCATTATTACTACTAAAGTTCGGATGTTAGTTATTGCAAATATAGCTTTGATGGAAAAAATACATAAATGAAATCTTAACCAAGACACCCCTAAGGATTGAACTATGTTCAAAATCTGGGGCGACAGGCACAGCATAATGCTAAGTCAGCCTAAAGAGTTATTGAAATTATTCTTACATAAGGAGGGTAAAATATATATAGCAAATAGTAGTGGTTTTCCCTGTGGCCCCTGGTCAAGCATAGAATCAATCAAGACCTATACAGAAGGTGGTTTTGATGTTATCTCATCGGCCAGTTGAAACTTTGGCCTGCCCAGCACGATTCAAATGTGCGACCTACCCCTTATCAGCTTTAAAAAAGAGTTCGAACAATATCTAAAACAATAGTTTTCAGCTCTTCATATCGGGTGTGGCGTAGGGATAGAAATCAGTGACTTGAAGTTGAATCTAACAGATCTTGGGTATTAACTGAAGGTGGTCGGTTGGCTAAATGTCCAGTGTGTTGGTGTGCCCGACAAAATAAAAGTTGATCCTAGCTTAGGTTAACCCCAACTTTTTTCCCTGCCTCACAAATATCTTGCCAAGTTTTGTTATCAATTTCAAAGCCATCTACCAAGCGTAGTGCCATCATTTTTCGTTCGGGCTCGCCAGCAAGCATAACCGGAACACCAGCTACGCTGGCTGGGCTTTGATATACCCAATCAATAAATGAGTTTGTCTCTAATTCAAATTGCTCTTTTGAGCTCATACTAACGGGGTTGATCAAAATCGATAACATCCCATTCCAGATAGCACGTTTTTTGATTTTTGGTGGCTTCCAAGTGCCGCTCCCAGTTAATGCTCCCCCCAGCAATTCACAGGCTATGGCCAAACCCGAGCCCTTATGCTCTCCAAAGGGCATTAAAGCTCCTAAATTACCAGCAGCATCTGGCTTTACAACAACGCCTGGATCGGTGGTGGGCAAGCCCTGTTGATCGATTAAAAACCCAGGACTAACTTGTTTACCTGCATTATGGGCAACCCGCATTTTGCCTTGCGCAGAGCGGCTAGTAGCAAAATCTAAAATAAAAGTCTCACGCTTAGCAATCGGTACGCCAATACAAAATGGATTGGTGCCATGTCTACCTATACCACCACCCCAAACGGCTACAACTGGAGCAGAAACAACATTCACTAGGTGAATTGAAACTAAGCCCTCCGCTGCAGCCATTTCGGCAAAATGCCCAATACGACCCAAGTGATGAGCATGGGATAAGGACACTATACAACTGCCCAATTTTTTTGCCCTGGAAATCCCCATCTCGATTGCTTCTTCGCCAACAATTTGACCAAAGCCTCCCTGCCCATCAAGAACTAACATACTACCTAGGTCGCTTGTTACCTTAATGCTTTGATTGGGCTGCAAGGATCCCTCTTGAAACGATTCGATGTAACGCGGAATCATTCCAGCACCGTGGGAATCATGTCCTTTTAAGTTTGCCTGAACCAAGTTTGTGCAAACGCGCAAGGCCTCGTTCTCAGAGCTACCAGTAGCTCTGAGTATTTGAGCAATTTTAGTTTTTAGATCTTCAGCATGAAAAATTGGCATAGTAAGCTAGTTTAACGTTTCTAATGGTGGTTTAAGTATCACTATTGCCCTACTCGAGATCACCCATGATTTCACCACAATCGAGCAAGTCTACCGGCTTAGATTGATATGAAAAAATGGGATTTCGCCTGCAC
>CAJARE010000177.1 GCA_903944255.1 uncultured beta proteobacterium | reverse complement strand
CTTGCATTAGCTTCTTGGCTTGTAGCCGCTTGGGTTGCTTATCACTACAGCTATTATTTATCTACAGAGTGGCTCTCAACATTTCATTTAGATGATCTGTTGAGCTTAGGCCTTAGTTTCCTCATTCTATTTATCCTAACCTTGATCGTTTGTGGCTTGTTTGGTGGGGTATTACAAAAAATTATTCTGTCTGCAGGCTTAAGTTTGACAGATCGTTTTTTAGGATTAATTTTTGGTTTAATGCGTGGCGGATTGATTGTGGTAGTTCTAGCTACCTTGGCAGCATTAACTCCAATACCTCAAAGTGTCGCATGGCAAAAAGCGATTACCCGCCCAGCCATCGATATGGCTACCGGTTTAATTAAAAGTTGGTTGCCCCCAGATTGGGCTAAACAATTAGGTGATGCAATGCCTAAAGTGACTCCAACCATCACACCTCAATTATTGATAGGGACCTAGAAATATGTGCGGCGTTATAGGAACAGTTTCCCACTCCCCGGTTAATCAGCTTCTTTATGATGCCTTGTTGCTTTTGCAGCATCGCGGTCAAGATGCTGCAGGCATTGCCACTATGAATGGCAACTCATTCACCATGCATAAGGCTAACGGCCTCGTACGAGATGTATTTAGAACTCGGAATATGCGGAGCTTGGTAGGTAATGCAGGCATTGGACAAGTTCGTTACCCAACGGCAGGCTCAGCTAGTAGCGAGGAAGAGGCTCAACCTTTTTACGTGAGTGCGCCTTACGGAATTATCTTGGCTCATAACGGGAACTTAACGAATGCACCAAGTTTGCGCGTTGAAATGGCTTATCGCGATCGCAGACATATCAATACCAGTTCGGATACGGAAGTTTTATTAAACGTATTGGCCGATGAATTGCAAAAAGAAACTAATAGCGCTGCCTTAGATGAGGGCGCTATGTTTAACGCTGTAACTGGTGTAACGCAGCGTGTTAAAGGCTCTTATGCTGTGGTTTCTTTGATTGCAGGTTATGGATTGCTCGCTTTCCGTGATCCCTTTGGTATTCGTCCTTTATGCATTGGTCGGATTGATACAGCTAAAGGCCCTGAGTGGATGATTGCCTCTGAGTCAGTAGCGCTAGAGGGATTAGGTTTTACTTTTGTACGTGACGTTCATCCAGGCGAAGCAATTTATATTGACTTGGATGGCAATTTCTACTCACGTCAGTGCGTCCCCAATGCAGTTCTCACGCCCTGTATTTTCGAATATGTTTACATGGCTCGCCCAGACTCAACGATTGATGGCGTTACTGTTTATAACGTCCGCATGCGAATGGGGGACTACCTTGCTGAAAAGATTCGCAAGGAAACTAAGGCTGGTGAGATTGATGTAGTAATGCCCATTCCGGATTCAAGCCGTCCAGCAGCAATGCAAGTAGCTAAGCGTCTTGGCGTCGATTATCGCGAAGGTTTTTTCAAAAATCGCTATATTGGTAGAACCTTTATCATGCCTGGCCAAGCTGTTCGTGAGAAATCAGTGCGTCAAAAGCTCAATGCCATGCGAATAGAATTCAAAGATAAAACAGTGTTGATTGTGGATGATTCTATTGTCCGTGGCACAACCTCATTTGAGATTGTGCAGATGGCACGCGAATCAGGTGCTAAGAAAGTCATCTTTGCATCTGCTGCGCCCCCAGTTCGTTTCCCTAATGTCTATGGTATTGATATGCCTACCCGTAGCGAGTTGGTTGCCTATGGCCGAACTGATGAAGAGATTAATAAGCTGATTGGGGCGGACCAATTGATTTATCAAGATGTCGAGGATATGAAGCAGGCGGTCAGAGATATTAACCCTGCGCTTCAGAATTTTGAAGCCTCTTGTTTTGATGGGCATTACGTCACTGGAGACATCACCGAATCCTATCTTGATGCCTTAGAGGCTGCTAGAAATACTTCTGCAGCAAAGGCTGACCGGCAGCGAGATTCGAGTGATTTTGCCCGCTCACAGCTACACCTGCATCTTGCTACTGAAGACTAAAAACGACAGGTATTTGTCTTGAAGAAGGCAAATCTGCGATTCGGTGTCAAAATAGCATGATGAAGAGTAAACCCACCCGTAAAAAACCTGATTTTTCAACGCTTGCGCCTGAGACTATTGCGGTCCGTGCTGGCACTCGTCGCACGAGTGAATACCAAGAGCACTCAGAAGCCTTATTTCTGACTTCAAGTTTTTGTTTTGATAGTGCTGAGCTAGCTGAAGAGGGCTTTGCTCATGCCGACAAGGGGTTTATCTATTCCCGTTTTACCAATCCCACGGTAAGCATGTTTCAGGATCGCTTAGCTGCTCTAGAGGGTGGCGAAGCTTGTATTGCAACTTCTTCAGGAATGTCAGCCATTCTGACAATGGCAATGGCCCATCTACAGGCTGGTGATCATGTCATTTGCTCGCGCTCAGTATTTGGTGCAACCATACAGTTGTTCACCAATATCTTGGGTCGTTTTGGGATTACAACAAGCTATGCTGACTTGTCTGATACCAAGTCATGGCAAGCTGCAGTCCAGCCCAATACCAAACTTTTTTATTTAGAGACACCATCGAATCCATTAACAGAAATCGCTGACATCAGGGCTATATCAAAGATTGCTAAAAAAGCGGGAGCTTTATTTGCCGTAGATAACTGCTTTTGTACTCCGGCATTACAAAAACCTTTAGCTCTTGGCGCAGATGTGGTCATTCATTCCGCTACGAAGTATTTAGATGGTCAGGGTAGGGTAGTTGGCGGCGCTATTGTTGGAAGCAAAGAATTTGTAATGGGCAAAGTGTTTCCATATGTTCGTACAGCAGGCCCAACTCTCTCCGCTTTTAATGCTTGGATATTTCTTAAAGGGCTTGAGACGCTTGAGCTGCGCATGAAGCAACAGAGTCAGAATGCACTGGCATTAGCGCAATGGTTAGAAAAGCAAGCCGGTGTTGAGCGTGTTTTTCATCCCGGTCTTAAATCCCACCCTCAGCATGCCTTAGCTAAACGCCAGCAAAAAGAGGGCGGTGCGATTCTCTCTTTTATCCTAAAGGGCGGTAAGAAAGCTGCATTTAAACTCATTAATCAAACAAAAATTTGCTCTATTACAGCTAATTTAGGCGACACGCGTACTACGATTACTAATCCCGCCACTACAACGCATTGCCGAGTGAGTCCTGAGGCGCGTAAAGCAGCTGGAATAACGGATGGTTTGGTGCGAATTGCAGTAGGCCTTGAAAATATAAACGATCTTAAGAATGATCTCATTGGCGGACTCAAAAAATAATCAAATCCATCAGAGTAGGCCAATGGGTTTTGCAGATGCTACTCAGTTCTGGAATGAACGCTTTGATAAAGAAGAGTTCATTTTCGGTAAAAATCCAAACGAATATCTGGTTGAGCACACTTCCCAATATTTAAAGTCTGGTAATAAAGTCCTTTGCATTGCTGATGGTGAGGGGCGTAATGGCGTGTGGTTAGCCAAACAGGGTATGCAAGTAGTGGGCTTTGATGCATCCGATATCGCACTGGCTAAAGCAAAACAGTTTGCTAAAGAGAATGATGTAGTAGTTGACTACTCATTCTCTGACACAGATAGCTTTACTTGGCACGTCAATGCTTATGATGCGGTGATTGGGATCTTCATTCAGTTTGCTGATCCAGAGATGCGGTCTAGAATTTTTAAGCAAGTTCACAATACTTTAAAACCTGGCGGTATTTTCATACTGCAGGGTTACACCCCTAAGCAGCTGGAATATAAAACTGGTGGCCCTTCTTTAATTGAGCATCTATACACAGAGAAAATGATCAGAGACCTTGCCATAGGCTTCCAAATACTAGATCTGCGCTGCTATGAAAAGGAGCTCTCTGAGGGCGCTCGACATACTGGCATGTCAGCTTTATTGGGATTAGTTGCTCGAAAGTAAGTCCTCTATCTTAATTTGTAAAACGCCGCGGATCATTGATTGATCGAAGGGGCATGATGTGAATCTTCGAGCTATCTATTTCTATATAAGCTGCACTATCAACCTTCAGGGATAGGCGCCTTACTTCAGCTGCCGATGCTTCCCAGACAATGGTGTGTTCACCATTATTCAACTGCATTTGAATGACAGCTACTTGTCCTAATGTACTAATTTGCATTACCTTAGCAATAACACTCGTATCACTAGCCTGCTCATGTAAGCTGAGGCCATCTGCAGGTATAACCCATGCCACTGGGGTATTGGGTGGAATTTTGCCTTTATCAAGCACATGAAATACTTGCTCGCTATTATTCCAGTGAAGTTTGCCTGAATCAAATACCCCTTCAAACATATTATTGATTCCAACAAGCTCTGCAACTCGAGCGTTTCTTGGTTTTTGAAACAATACTTGGGGTGCTGCAGTTTGCAGGCTAATACCTTGATCGATCACAGTAATGCGATCTGCTAGTAGATCTGCCTCACGAAGATCATGGGTTACTAGAAGAATTGGAATATGAAGATCTCTCCGTAAATCAGCCAAGGTTTTGTAAAGACTTTGCCGAGTAGGCGCATCAATTGCTGAAAAGGGCTCATCTAGTAATAAAATTTTTGGTTGTCTCGCTAAAGCTCTAGCAAGTGCTACACGCTGTTGTTGTCCTCCCGAGAGTTGATGGGGCATGCGCTTAGCCAGATCTTGTATTCCCATGCGAACAAGCCACTCCTGCGCTATCGATCTGCGCGCCTCTTTTTCAAGTAAAGAGTTATGCAGAGGGATGAGGACATTTTCAATTGCTGAAAGATGTGGAAAAAGGGCATATTGCTGGAAGAGAAAACCACAGGACCGACTCGCTGGCGGAAGATTTATTTTGATGCCGGTTATCTCATCAGCCTCAAACCAAATCTCGTCATCGTACTGAATTTTCCCGACTTTTGCTTGGCTAAGGCCCGCAATAGTTCTGAGCGTACTCGTTTTACCGCTGCCAGAAGGTCCAACCAAAGCGTGTAGTTGACCAGCCTCGCATTCCAAGTTGATTTGCAGGGGATTTGGCAGGGCTTGGCT
>CAJARE010000176.1 GCA_903944255.1 uncultured beta proteobacterium | reverse complement strand
GAATGCCGCCCGACATCCAAGCTATTCCACCCAGCCCCACAACTCTCGGTGCGTATGCCACACCAGATCTTGCCAGGCTTATGCTATTGTTTAACTAGTTGTTTTAGCTCATTTTTAAAGCTTCTAAGGCGTAGGTCGCACTTTCGAATCGTGCTGGGCAGGCCAAAATTTCACTATTTAATGTTGTTTCAGGCTGATCTATTGGCTTGATTGTGGCTAATCATGCGTGAGCTTGTCTAGCGTGAGGGTCACCTTGAGTATGGCGTAAGTTAATCCTGGTTGACTAAGGGCAACTAGGTTACGAGAATATTTTTTAATAAGATCTCTATGAGATTTGTGCTTTATTTATCAAGGTATATCTTTGAACACTGTTAATTCCAAGCTCTAGATAAATTTTCGAAACCATGCGATCATTTCTAATCATTAAAAGCCAAGTGATAATATATTAAGTGATAGACAGGCCCAAAAGTAACAATCATGAAAATATTAAATTCTTTACTTATAACAGTTGCTATTACTGTCCTTGCAGCCTGTGGCGGAGGGGATAATGCAACACCATCTTCGTCTTGGGTTGGAACAAGGCAACTTGGCACGGCTAATAAGGTAGCCTATGGGAATGCTGTTGGAACTGACATTAGCGGTAACGTTTATGTTACAGGTTCAACAACAGGAGGCCTCGATGGTAATACCTTAACGGGAACTTATGATTTTTTCGTCACTAAATATAGTAGTAGTGGAAATAAGTTATACACGAAACAATTAGGCGTTGCCAGCTCAACAACTGTTGGTACAGCTGTGGCTTCTGATGCGAATGGTAATGTATTCATCGCAGGCTATACAACAGGAGGACTCGATGGTAATGCCATGATGGGTAGCACTCATGATTTTTTTGTTACTAAATACACTAGTGGTGGCGTCAAGCTATTTACACGTCAATTGGGAGCAGCTGGCATAAAAACTGTTGGAATAGGTCTGGCAATTGATCCTAGTGGTAATGTTTATATTGCGGGTTACACAACAGGTGGTTTAGATAGCAATGTTTTGATAGGGTCAATTGATTTTTTCCTCACCAAATACAACAACGATGGAGTTAAACAATTCACTCGTCAATTAGGCGCAACCGGTCAAGAAACAAGAGGCTATGGAGTTGCAACCGATGCTAGCGGTAATGTCTTTGTTGTGGGCTATACAGAGGGCTCGCTTGATGGTAATGTTTTGGTAGGCACTGATGATTTCTTTATTACCAAATATGATAGCAATGGTGTAAAACAATTTACTCGTCAATTGGGTGTAGCTGGTGCACTAACTTATGGTACAGCTGTTGCAACTGATGCCGTTGGTAATGTATTTATTACGGGTTATACAACAGGTGGACTTGATGGTAATACCTTAACGGGAGCTTACGATCTTTTCATTACAAAATACAATAGTAATGGCGTGAAGCAATTCACTCGTCAGCTAGGCTCAGCTGGTGGAGCAACCTTTGGTAATGAGGTTACGACTGATGCCAGTGGAAATGTTTATGTCGCAGGCGCTACGGGAGGCGCACTTGATGGTAACACCCTGGCGGGCACAGACGATTTTTTCTTAATTAAATATGATAATAACGGCGTGAAACAATACACTCGTCAATTGGGTGTAAATGGTCGAGAAACAGATGGTAACGGTGTTGCAACAGATGCTAGTGGAAATGTCTACGTCGCTGGCTCTACAGGCGGTGGCCTGGATGGTAATACCCTGATAGGTTCTTATGATTTCTTTGTTAGTAAATTTAATAGCAGTGGAGTCAAACAATAAAAATTTAACTCATGTCAATCTTAATGCCATATTAATGTTTAAATTAAAATATTGATTAATGAACATCTGGAGTTTCTTGTATTAAGCCAAAATTATTTAGTAAAATCACCTTGTAATGTGAATATCTATTGAACTGGAAAATTAAAATAGGTGTCAGGAAACTGCTCATTTTTAAGAGTGAAGTGCCACCATTCCTGGGGGTAAGGGTTGAATCCATGTTTGACCATGATGTTTTGAAGTAGGAGGCGGTTGGTGCCCTGTTGTGGGGAAATTCCACTGTAATTGGCCCATGATTCTGGTCCAAAAAAATCAAATTCTGTCCCCATATCCAATTGCTTAAATGGGGCGTTTTTAGACACAATGGTCAAATCAACTGTGCTGCCACGACTGTGACCGGAACGTTTGGCAATATATCCTTGAGCAAATAGGGATCCTTTAGGAATTTTCGGGTAATAAGTTGACTTTGTTTTGGTATCGCTAAGATTTTTAGACCAAGCTATAAAATCATCAACCGCTTGCTGGGGACGGTAAGCATCAAATACCAAAAGTCCCAAGCCAAATAAGCTCAATTCTTCCTGAGCTGCTTGTAGAGCAGTTGCAGCTGATTTTGTCAGAATTAGTCTGTTCGCCCGATACCCATGAATGGGTCTGCCCACAAAATTATTATTTCCAAAATATCGAAGCTCTTGTTTAATAGACGGGATTACTTCGTCTACGTATACGAAACCTTCTGGTAAGGCCCAGGCACTACCTATGAAGAGATATGCCAAAAGCCCAATAGTATTTTTTCTGAGGTTTTTTAATCGGTTCAAAATCATTGATATAAATAATAGTAGAACTGAAGTATGAAAAAAGCGATAGCTCTCCCCATGAATACCTGCGGATGTGGTCAGCCCATGTTAAACCCCACCTAACGTCAAGTCCACAGGTGTTAGCACCGAAACCTCGAATCTGCCCACTGTATGCCATTGTCGGGCATTGTGTCACGCAGATTTGCCAGCCCGTCTGAGGCGTAGGTCGCACGTTCGAATCGTGCTGGGCAGGCCAATTAACG
>CAJARE010000175.1 GCA_903944255.1 uncultured beta proteobacterium | reverse complement strand
TTGATTTACCCAACCAAGCCATGAATTCGATCGATGACCTGATTGAGGATAAGCACCTCAAAAGTAAATCCTTCATCTATACCGAGAATCACCCCACTGAAGGAAAAATACGGGTGATGAAAAGTCCTGTATCTTGGTCTGAGACTCCGGCAAAAGAAGATCTCAGCCCCGCTCCAGGCCTAGGACAACATACCGCTGAAATACTCAGAGGCCTAGGCTATGCGGAAGATGCTATCGAGGCGCTGATACGCTCAGGAAGTAAAAAATGAATTTCCAATTTACGCCAGAGCAGCTACAGATCCAAGATGCGATTGAAAAACTCTGCAAATCATTTGATGCAGAGTACTGGCTCAAAAAAGATCAGACTGGTGACTTTCCTCTTGATTTCCATAAAGTACTAGCCGATGCAGGATGGCTTGGCATTGCCATGCCTACTGAATATGGTGGAGCAGGTCTTGGGATCACTGAAGCTGCCCTTATGATGCGCACGATCTCTGGGAGTGGTGCCGGCATGTCGGGTGCATCAGCAGTGCATATGAATATTTTTGGTTTGCACCCAGTAGTCGTCTTCGGATCCGATGAACAAAAGAAGCGCTGGCTACCTCCTTTAATTGCAGGCAAAGATCGTGCATGCTTTGGCGTCACAGAACCTAATGCAGGCTTAAATACCCTCAAGCTCACTACGAAAGCTGAAAAACAGGGTGATCACTATTTAGTCAGCGGTCAAAAGATTTGGATTTCAACCGCCCAAGTAGCCAATAAGATCTTACTTCTAGCACGCACTACCCCTATCGAAGACTCCAAAGGAACTGAAGGTTTGTCATTGTTCTATACGGACTTAGATCGCTCTTGTATTGATGTCAGAGAAATTGAAAAAATGGGTCGTAAATGCGTTGATTCCAACGAGGTTTTTATTGATCAACTCAAGGTCCCAGTTCAAGATCTCATCGGCGAAGAAGGTAAGGGCTTTTCCTATATTCTGCATGGCCTTAATCCCGAAAGAATTTTAATTGCTGCCGAAGCAATTGGTCTAGGACAAGTAGCACTTGCAAGAGCTGCGCTTTATGCTAAAGAGCGCATAGTATTTGATCGTCCCATTGGCCAAAATCAAGGGATTCAACATCCACTTGCAAAATCTTGGATGGAACTGGAGGCTGCTAACCTGATGGTCTTTAAGGCAGCCAGCCTGTATGACAATCATGATTCGTGTGCTGCAGAAGCGAATGCCGCCAAATACCTTGCCGGAGAAGCCTGCTTTCATGCTTGTGAAAACGCCATCATGACCCACGGCGGCATGGGCTATGCCAAGGAGTATCACGTAGAGCGCTATCTTCGTGAATCCTGGATTCCTCGTTTAGCTCCTGTCAGCCCGCAGCTCATTCTTTGTTTTATTGCTGAGAAAGTTTTGGGGCTTCCTAAATCCTATTGAACCCAAGAAGAGAAAATAATGAGTACTACTAAATCACGTTACTTTGTTAAGGCTGGGGAGGCAGAAGCTTATCATCCAGCCAATCATTTAGGCACAGTGAACCGCAGAATTATTGGCACTGAAACAGTTGGTGCAAAGCAGCTAGAAGTGTTACATGGCACGATTGAAAAGGGTAAAGGCGCCCTTCCTCATGCGCATCCTGGCATAGAACAAGTCTGCTACATGCTAGAAGGTCGTGCTCGTGCTGAAGTCAATGGCGAGGTTTGTGAAATGGGTCCTGGTGATGCCTGTTTTTTTCCAGCCGATGCAATGCATGTTTTCACGGTCATTAGTGATGAGCCAGTAAAGCTCTTGGTGATTTACTCACCACCCTATGAAGAAAACCCTGCAAGAGTGATTCGGCCAACAGGGAATTCTTGATCACTACCTATGATGGGAATGAATACTTACTCTTTACTCATCTTGAATAGTATTACTTAAGATCCCAACACCCTCTACCTCAATTTCACATACATCTCCAGGTTTCATAAAGACAGGTGGCGTTCTAGCATACCCAACACCCGCTGGAGTTCCCGTAATAACAACATCTCCTGGCTCTAAAGTCATACACTCTGTAATCAACACAATGGTTTCTGCAACGCCCCATAAAAAATCTTTGGTATTGGCGTTTTGCATAATGGCCCCATTCAAGCGCGATTGAATTTGCAGGCCATGTGCGCCTAAAGGAAGTTCATCCGGTGTCACTAAGCAAGGACCAAAGCCACCAGTCTGATCAAAATTCTTACCAATAGTCCATTGGGTTGTTTTGCGTTGATAGTTACGAATACTGCCATCGTTAAATACGCTATAACCCGCAATACATTCCAGAGCATTCTCTTTAGTAAGATTACGCGCCCTTTTTCCAATAATGAATGCCAGCTCCGCTTCGTAATCTAATTTATCTGAAACTTTTGGCCGGATGAGTGGCGCTAAGTGAGCGGCAAGTGAGCTTGGACCTCTCATAAAAAAGCTCGGATACTCTGGTCTTGCATTACCGCCCTCTTTAGCGTGGTCAGCATAATTGAGACCCATGCAGACAATTTTCCCAGGTCGATCAATTAATGTTTCAAACTGAATTTCAGCCAAGCTACGGATCACCGCATTTGGACTGCTTAGCGCTTCCTGTGCTTTCGTCAAGCTTGGATCTATCTCGATTAAGCCTAACAATGTATTTGGAATACTAGGATCAGTTGCACATAAATCTACGAATTGTTGTGAGTCTTTGGCACAAAGAACTCCAATCCCTTTTTCATTTTTCTTATTTTTATAGCTGAACAAGCGCATAAATCTCCTAATCTATTTTTCTAGTTATTCACTGCCTGAGTATTGAAATAGTTTAAACAAGTCTAGCCAAGACACAATAAAGCATCTTATTCGGATAACTAATACACCGCAGCCTGACCATCACGTCTAGGGTCGCTAGCTGCAATATAGCCATCCTCAATATTGTCCGATAACCTCCAGATAAATTGTCCAGCCCCAAAATCCATATAAGGATCATCAATTTTCTTCAACGTATGCCCTAAGTCTGACAGGCCCTGAACGGTAGTAGCATTCATATTGGCTTCTACATCTAAACTGAAGTCACGATTCACCTTCCAACGAGGTGCATCGCATGCTGCTTGCGGCTGTTGACGGTAAGACAACATCCGTAACACGGTTTGTAAATGGCCTTGAGGTTGCATATCGCCCCCCATCACACCAAAACTCATTTGCGGTAACCATGTGTCACCTTCTTTACGAGTTAAAAATGCAGGAATGATGGTTTGAAAAGGCCGTTTACCTCCGGCAACAACGTTTGCAGATTTAGGATCCATTGAAAAACCAAAGCCTCTATTTTGTAAACTCACACCCCAATCTGGAACCACTACGCCGGAACCAAAGCCCATGTAATTACTTTGAATGAAAGAAATCATGCGGCCTTGCTCATCAGTTGCAGATAAATAAATCGTGCCTCCAGATTGCGGTAGACCAAATGGAAAATGGGTTGCTTTATTAGGATTAATTAGTTTTGCACGCTGGGCCAAATACGCTGGGTCCAACATCTGTCCCGGTGTTACTGCCATTGCACGTGGATCTGCCACATATTGATACACATCAGCAAAAGCTAACTTCATCGCTTCTATTTGCAGATGCTGGCTCTGTACGCTATCGACAGGCAAGCTGGCTAAATCGAAGTTTTGTAAAATCCCTAAAGCAATTAATGCACCAATCCCCTGTCCATTAGGAGGTATCTCATGCATGGCATAGGTCTTTCCATCAACCCCTTGTATTTCTTGCTGAATCGTACCCACCCAATCAGGTCGATACTGTGCAAGATCCTCTAGAGTCATCGATCCACCATTACTGCTAGAGTGCTGAGCTATTGCTTGAGCAATCTCTCCCTCATAAAATTCACGAATACCGGACTTAGCAATTGTCTTGAGGGTTTTCGCTGCGGCCTTAAAGCGAAAAATTTCTCCAATTTCTGGAGCACGGCCATGAGGCATAAATGCCTGAGCAAATCCTGGTTTATCGCGTAACTCTGGAATAGCAGCAGCCCACTTATGTGCGACTACTGGCGCCATCGCATACCCTCTTTCGGCGATCTCAATAGCAGGCTGCAACAAATCTCCCAAAGGTAAAGAGCCAAAACGTCTATGTAACTGCTCCCAGCCAGCTAGGGCACCAGGAACTGTTACAGAATCCCAACCTCGCTTGGGTCTATCTGCCATGCCACTAGCATCGGTCCCATATTTTTTGGAAAAATACTCGGGACTCCAGCTTTGGGGTGCAGTACCAGAAGCATTTAAGCCGTGCAGCTCTTTACCATCCCAGACAATAGCAAAGCAATCACTACCTAAACCATTCGATACTGGCTCAACAATCATCAAAGCGGCTGCGGCTGCAATTGCAGCGTCAATGGCATTACCCCCTTGCTGAATGATTTTTAAACCCGCTTGAGCCGCAAAAGGGTGGGAAGTAGAAACTACATTCCGTCCCATCACTGGTACACGAATCGTAGGGTATGGATTATTCCAATTAAATTTCATCGTTATTGATCTTATTCAGGATTAATCTGGGCTTGTTTAATTAAAGTAGTCCAGCGCGCACGCTCTCTTGCGACCATACTTGCAAATTGATTAAGGGTGCCTGGCATGGATTCTGGGCCTACCTGCGTAAATAAGGCTAAAGTTTGGCGAATGATCTGAATTTTCACTGGACCTCCTGAGTATTTCTAATATCGTATATGATAATTTTTTGATATTGCTATTTCCTTACCCGTGAGCTCAAATCAATCCGTAGAATACCTCTTTGATCACTTGGTGGTTATGGCTAGAGATAGTCTAGATGAGCTCAGCAACATATTTACAAGCCAAGGATTTCAATTAACGCCTCTAGCTCACCATAATTTAGGCTCAAGCAATCGTCTGATTATGCTCAAATCTAGCTATATCGAACTGCTGGGCTGGGAAAAAGGAAAACTACCCCAAAGAGCAGAAATTGCTCACCAGCCCATTGGCTTAGATGCTCTAGTATTTCGTACTGACGATGCTAACGCATGCTACCAGCAACTTAAAGAAGCTGGCTTTGCAGTAAACCCCGTACAAGATTTATCACGTGAAGGAGACTTCATGGGAAATAAAGTGCTCGTTGAATTTAAAACAGTCCGCTTTTCAGAGCAGCCTATTCCAGGCCTTCGTATCTATTTTTGTGAGCACTTAACTCCAGACTATGTTTGGCAAAAACAATGGTTAACACACCCCAATAAAACGCAGGATTTACAGAAAATCACAATTG
>CAJARE010000174.1 GCA_903944255.1 uncultured beta proteobacterium | reverse complement strand
GCGTGATCTGCGGACTTGGCGCAATCGGATACGAGTTAGCACTTCAAGCAGCGATTACTCGCTTAAAAAAATAAGCTTATTTTAAGAATTACAAGAGAGAAAGTGCTCCTATGGATCTGAGAAAACTAAAAACCTTGATCGACCTCGTTTCTGAATCAGGCATTTCTGAGTTAGAGGTCAATGAAGGCGAAGACCGCGTCAGAATTGTTAACTCGGGTGCTGCAGCTCATGCTGGACAAGTCGTTTATGCAAACCCTGCGCCAACCCAAGCAGCACAAGTAGCACCAGCACCGAGTGCTCCAGCTCCAGTTGCAGTAGCAGCAATTGAAGAGCCCTCTGAAACGGGTTTTGTTGCTCGCTCCCCAATGGTGGGCACTTTCTATCGGGCGCCCAATCCGGAATCTCCTAACTTTGTCAATGTTGGCGACACTGTTAAGGTTGGCCAAACGCTGTGCATCATTGAAGCCATGAAATTGCTCAATGAAATTGAAGCCGAAAAAGACGGCGTCATTAAGCAGATCCTGTGCGATAACGGTCAAGGTGTTGAATTTGACCAGCCACTATTCATCATCGCTTAATTTCTGAGCGCATCTTTCTAATCCACTATTACTTAACTCAGAGCAGACATGTTCGATAAGATTCTGATTGCCAATCGGGGAGAAATTGCTCTCCGAATCCAACGAGCGTGCCGCGAATTGGGAATTAAAACAGTGGTGGTCTATTCCACCGCAGACAAAGAAGCCAAGTACGTGAAGTTGGCTGACGAGGCTGTTTGTATTGGTCCAGCGCCATCGCCACTGAGTTATCTCAATATGCCAGCGATTATTTCCGCTGCAGAAGTGACTGATGCTGAGGCGATCCATCCTGGGTATGGCTTCCTTTCTGAAAACGCAGACTTTGCTGAGCGCGTTGAAAAGTCTGGCTTTGCCTTTATTGGTCCTAAAGCAGAGACGATTCGATTAATGGGCGATAAAGTTTCCGCTAAGCGCGCCATGATTAAGGCCGGAGTACCTTGTGTTCCAGGCTCAGAAGGTGCCTTACCTGATAACCCAAAAGAAATTATTGCTACCGCTAAACGTGTTGGCTACCCAGTCATCATCAAAGCAGCGGGAGGTGGTGGTGGTCGGGGTATGCGCGTTGTTCATACTGAAGCGGCACTGATTAACGCTGTCAATATGACGCGAGAAGAAGCTGGGCGCGCTTTCGGCAATCCCGAAGTCTATATGGAGAAGTTTTTAGAAAAACCTCGCCACGTTGAGATTCAAGTATTGGCCGATTCCTTTGGTAATGCGATTTGGCTCGGTGAGCGCGATTGTTCAATGCAACGTCGACACCAAAAAGTGATCGAAGAGGCGCCCGCTCCAGGAATTGATCGTCGTTTAATTGCTAAAGTTGGTGAGCGCTGTGCTGAAGCCTGTAGAAAAATGGGCTACCGTGGCGCCGGCACTTTTGAATTCCTGTACGAAAATAATGAATTCTTCTTTATTGAGATGAATACCCGCGTTCAGGTTGAACACCCTGTTACAGAAATGATTACTGGCGTGGACATCGTACAAGAGCAGATTCGTATTGCAGCTGGCCTTAAACTGAGCTATCGCCAAAAAGACATTGTGTTCCGCGGTCACGCTATAGAGTGCCGCTTAAATGCAGAAGACCCATTTAAGTTCACGCCTAGTCCGGGGAAAATTGGATCATTTCATATGCCTGGCGGTCCTGGCATTCGAGTCGATTCACATGCTTATAGTGGCTATGTGGTTCCCTCGAACTATGACTCCATGATTGGTAAATTGATTTCTTATGGCAATACCCGTGAACAGGCGATTCGCCGGATGCAAATTGCCCTATCAGAAATGGTGATTGATGGAATCACTACCAATGTTCCTTTGCACCGCGAACTCATGCTAGATCCAAACTTTATTGAGGGTGGTACAAGCATTCATTACCTAGAGCATCGTTTAGAAGAGCAGGCTGCAAGTCGCGGTAAGCCCTAATTAATGCGAGTGTTTCATGTCATATCGTGAGCTCGTCTTTACGGTAGTTGCCGAAATTGCCGAACCCTTGGGTGATGCCCTGCTTGAATTAGGCGCTCTATCTGTCACAGTGGAAGATGATGCAGCGGGTGGGTATGACGAGAACCCACTATACGGAGAGCCGGGTCTATCTCCTGAAGTTCAAGCATGGGAACGCTCCTCAGTCACTGCGCTTTTTAACCCCGAGATTGATGAATCGGGAAGCCCAGAATTCATTGCTGATTTACTAGAGTCACTCAAAGAAGCCGGCTTTAAGCTGGCTGCTCCCCAAGAAAAAACAGTTGAAGAACAAGACTGGGTTCGCTTAACCCAAAGTCAATTTTCGCCCATCCAAATTGGCGAGCGTATTTGGGTTGTCCCTTCTTGGCATGATGCGCCCTCCGATCCGAATGCAATCTGCCTAGCAGTAGATCCCGGGCTCGCTTTTGGAACCGGCAGTCATCCGACCACACACTTATGCTTACTTTGGCTTGAACAACAACAGAATCTAGAAAATCAAAGTTTGCTCGATTATGGATGTGGCTCAGGTATTTTGGCTATCGCTGCATCGAAGCTAGGTGCTAAACCAGTAGTGGGAACTGATATTGATCCACAAGCGATGGTTGCTGCCCGAAGTAATGCTGAGATCAACAACACCGTCATTCAGTTTGTATTACCCAATGAAGATGCCCCAGAACTTGCAGCCCAAACCAAATATGACATTGTGATGGCCAATATTTTGGCTAATCCATTACAAGTGCTTGCGCCTGCTCTAGTGAATAAAATCAGGCCTGGTGGGCAAATTGTTTTATCGGGAGTGCTGGCACGTCAAGCTGAGGAAGTCATCGCCACTTATAGCCAATGGCTCACACTCTCCGTCTGGAAAGAAAGTGAAGGATGGGTTTGCTTGCACGGCACGCTTCCAAAAGCTCAGACAAAGACTATTTCTGCGCCAAATCAAAAAAAAAGCCTGAAGTACATTCTTCTGGGTCTGCTCTTGATACTCCTATTGGTATTTGGCGAGCACCTCTCCAGAAATTCTTTGTTACCTGCGCTTGCACCAAGAGTGGATGGCAGCTCCTCTTGGATCGCAGTGAAGTCGTTTTCTCTCTTAAATCGAATTGATCAAAAATTATGTGTGGCATTAGGCTGCATCAATCGGCCTGTAAGCGATTTTGCAGCGTGGAAAATAACTGCAGCTACGCTATCACCAGAAAAGGCGCGAGAGGGCCTTAAAAACGCTCCAAATCAATCTGTATTGGAAGTTGAAATACAAAATCGCCTCGCAATTTCAGTTTTGATACCTAATTTAGAAATTTCTCTTACGGATGCTGATGAATCTGAACTCAAATCCATTCAATTAACGCCGAAAGAATGGTTACCAATTGCTTGGCAAACATCTCATCCAGAATTTTTACAAAAAGGCGCGCCCTCTGGCGAGCTGATCAATGCGCAATTGCCTTTGTCTTTACCAGCAAATGCAGCAGGTTATCGTGTACGAGTCCTTTATCCACAATAATCTCATATTCACCCGTTTATCTTTATTTCTCAGAGAAAGTAATTTATGGCTAGCTTGATTTGTGGTTCGATCGCCTATGACACCATCATGAACTTTGAAGGCAAATTTGCTGATCAGATCCTGCCAGAACAGATTCATATTCTCAATGTGGCCTTCTTAGTCCCAACCATGCGCCGAGAATTTGGCGGCTGTGCTGGGAAT
>CAJARE010000173.1 GCA_903944255.1 uncultured beta proteobacterium | reverse complement strand
TTCTCTAGAGGATGTTGGTGAGAAGACTGGTAATGCCAAAGTCAAAATCCTAGCACGCACCCTAGATGAAGCTACAGGTAAGTTGTTAGATAACAATAAATCACCATCTCCACGGACAGGTGAGTTAGATAACCGTGGTAGTCAGTTCTATCTCGCAATGTATTGGGCCGAAGCCTTGGCTGCCCAAACAGAAGATAAAGAATTGCAGGCTTATTTTGCGCCTCTTGCTCAATCGCTTGTTCAAAATGAGCAGAAGATTGTTGATGAGTTCAAGGCTGTTCAAGGTAAACCAGTGGATATCGGCGGTTACTATGCGGCAGATTCGGAAAAGTGCAAATTGGTCATGCGCCCAAGCGCTACTTTTAATGCTGCTTTGAAAGCTGCTAGAGCTTGATTTTGTAGGTAGGCTTGTGACGAAAAAGGCAAACTAAGGGTTTGCCTTTTTCTTGTCTTGATGAACGTCAGCAATAAATTGCTATCAGTAGCAAAATAGCTAAATTACTTCGTATAAAGGATGTATATGCCCTTTTTTGATCCCACTATTAAGCCTAGCGATGTGACTCCGCAAGCGGTTTTTGAGAATCGTCGTGATTTGATTAAGGCTGCTGCTGCCGGCACTTTTGGTCTGGCTTTAGCCCCTTGGTTTTCCAGGCAAGCTATTGCTGCTGTCCCAGAGAAGTTGATCGCTACATTAAATTCTGCCTATACCCCCAAAGAGGAAGTAACGCCTTATAAGTATGTGACGAGCTATAACAATTTTTATGAATTTGGTACAGACAAGGCAGATCCTATTGCCTATGCACAGAGTTTACAAACTCGTCCTTGGGCTATTTCAATTGAAGGCCTGGTCAAAAAGCCCATCACCCTAGATATTGACGCCTTACTAAAAATAGCCCCCATGGAGGAGCGCATCTATCGTATGCGTTGCGTAGAGGGATGGTCTATGGTGATTCCTTGGGATGGATATTCTCTTTCTAAACTCATCAGTAAGGTTGAGCCCCTAGGGTCTGCAAAGTTTGTAGAATTTATCTCGCTTGCCGATCGCAAGCAAATGCCTGGGCTGAAAAGCAATATCATTGATTGGCCCTATCGTGAAGGACTTCGAATGGATGAAGCGATGAATCCATTAACGCTTTTAACCTTTGGTTTATATGGCGAAGTGTTACCCAAGCAAAATGGTGCCCCCGTCCGAATCGTGGTGCCCTGGAAGTATGGTTTTAAGAGTGCAAAATCGCTTGTCAAAATTCGGTTTACAGAAGAGATGCCCAAAACCAGCTGGACTCAGTTTGATGCGCGCGAGTATGGTTTTTATTCCAATGTAAACCCTCAAGTTGACCATCCTCGTTGGAGTCAAGCTAGCGAAAGAAGAATTGGCGACTCAAAGGGAGTCTTTGCGCCCAAAATTAAAACCCAGATGTTCAACGGTTATGGTGATCAAGTAGCGAGCATGTATGCCGGGATGGATTTGAAAAAGTTTTACTGAGAAATGACAAGCTCCGATCATCTAGCTTTGGACGTCTGTTTAATTAGATGAGTTCATTCATGCTGGCACCAGGAATTGAGATTTACGAAAGAGGCTGGCTTTCAGCAAATAATATTTTTCATTTCGGTGATGATGATATTTCGATAGTGGATACCGGCTATCACGCGCATTCGAAAATGACTGTCGATTTGGTGTCTAGGGCATTAAAAAAACATCAATTGCCTAGGCTCAATAAAGTAGTCAATACCCATCTTCATTCAGATCACTGTGGTGGAAACGCGGCCCTACTAGAACAATTTGGATGTGAAATTTATATTCCAGCAGCTGAAGAAATGGCTGTTCAAAATTGGAACGCAGATCTTTTAAGTTATGAAAACTTAGGCCAAGACTGTCCCTCATTTGAGCATCATGGCGTATTGATTCCCGGACAAGAAATCTTATTGGGACGCTATTTTTGGCAAGTACTGGCCGCTCCAGGACATGACCCTCACTCAGTTATTTTGTATCAAGCGGATCATCGTATTTTGATTTCTGCGGATGCGCTCTGGGAAGATGGGTTTGGGGTTATTTTTCCTGAACTCTGGGGAGAGCCTGGTTTTGAAGAAGTTGCACAAACCTTAGATTTAATCGAATCCCTGCCGGTGAGTTTAGTGATCCCAGGGCATGGCAAGCCATTTGTAGATCTTGCCAAGTCCCTAGAAACTGCTCGTTCTCGATTAGATTACTTGGCCTCTAGTCCTGATCGTAATGCAAGACATGGCGCTAAGGTACTGCTCAAATATAAATTACTTGAGTGGCAGAAGAAAGAAATGCAAACGGTTACTCAGTGGATTGTGAGTACGCCTGCCCTTCAAAGTGCGGCCCAGCAATTGCATATGGAAATGGATGAGTTTTCTGTATGGCTCACTCAAGCACTCATTAAGTCCGGTGCTGCTAAATTAGAGGGTGCATACTTCATTGATCATGGATAAATAAAAAAGGTAAATCAGGAATATGAAACACATTGTTTTGATTACAGGAGCTACCGCTGGATTTGGAGAGGCGGCTGCCCGCCGTTTTTTGGCTCATGGCCATCAGGTTATTGCAGCTGGCAGAAGAGCAGAGCGCTTAGAGGCCTTAAAGGCATCACTTCCTGCTGACCAGCAAAAAAATATCCTTACTTTGGTACTCGATGTTTGTGATAGCGCCCAAGTGGATCTTTTACCTGCCACTCTTCCTGCGCAATTTGCTCAAGTGACTATATTGGTGAACAATGCCGGCCTTGCGCTGGGTTTAGATCCTGCCCAAAAAGCCCTCATCAGTGATTGGGATCAAATGATTGATACGAACGTTAAAGGTTTGATTCATATGACCAGAGCTTTTTTGCCGGGTATGGTCGAGCGTCAATGTGGGCATGTCATCAACATCGGATCTGTTGCGGGTCTCTACGCCTATGCTGGCAGCAATGTATATGGCGCAAGCAAAGCCTTTGTAAAGCAATTTAGTATGAATTTACGTGCCGATCTGATTGGTACACCACTCCGAGTAACCTGTATCGAGCCGGGGCTCAGTTCTGGTACCGAATACTCGAACGTTCGTTTTAAAGGCGATACAGCTAGAGTGGAGAAGGTATACCAGGGTGTTGAGGCCCTCAGTCCTGATAACGTCGCAGAAGCAATTTATTGGACAGCGACTTTGCCAGCCCATGTCAACATTAATGCATTAGAGATCATGCCGGTTCAACAATCATTTGCGGGTACAACAGTCTATCGCGGGTAGTACAAACTTAACTTTTCCATTTGTAAAACTGGGGATAGACGCGCATCACTACTGGGCCATCAAAATCCCACGACTTGCATTGACCTAAAAACGGCGGTGGCTTAGTTTCATCGGGATCAAATAATGCATCAGGGATGGATTGAAAAGCAGCAGTAGCTAAACTATTGAGAAGTTCACGTAAATGCGTGCACCCTTTAATACCGCCTAAATGGGTCTCAATGGTTTTGCGCCAACCTTTTCCAAGGCGTGCGCCAATCAGAGCGTCCATCGGAGGGACTACTTCAGGACACTCGGGGTGTGGATGAGCTTCCATCGATACTTCAATATCTTGGATGATGAATTGAGTATCTAGTGTTACCCGAATCCACATATCATGAATCGCTTCGCCAGGAGTCCAAGTTCTACTTCCTGTCGTAAAGAGATGAGACTTGGTATCTTTAAGGTGTCCTTCAATATCCCAGAGGCCGTCATCACGAGCGTAGCCATTAAAGCTGATCTCTCGAGTATGCAAAGGGGTACGCGCTTGGGGAGTAGTTAGCATATGAGTTATCGCAGTTTAGAGTAATGATGGTGATGATAATGAATTGGCTAAGGAACTGTCGAACTAAAGCTCAGTATGCATGTCAGATCTTCACTCTAGGAGCTTCCTAAGCCCTGGTGTAAAAGTAATACACCTACACCCAATATGATCGCACTAATACCAATAAACTCTCTAGTGGATACTCGTGTTAGAAAAATACGCCGAGTCAGAATTTGCGCAAAGAGGATTTCTATCAAACCGAGTGTTCTAACATTTGCAGCGGCGGTGAGGGCAAAGCCTAAAAACCAAGCCTTTGATGCTAAAGCACCTAAGAGCCCACCCATAAATGAAATCCGCCACAACTTAAAGGTCTGTATTAGTTCATTTCGATTGAAAAAATACATCCATATACAAAGACTAATCGCTTGAATGGCGAGACAAAATGATAGTGACCATGATGCATTAATCACAATATTGTCACCATCAAGAGACAAAATTGCACCACGAAATGAGACGGCTGCAATAGCAAAAAAAGCACCAGATGAGAGGCCCATGAGGACAGGATAAATACTTAATCTTTGGCTGCTGTGTGTTGGCTGGTTGTAGGCCATCAAAATCACTCCAGCCGTCGCAATAGTAATTGCGACTAAGGATATAAAAGATAGTTGATCATTCAGAATGATAAAACCAAAAATGGCAACTTCAATTGGCTCTGCCTTAGTCAAAGCAGTAACGACTACAAATGCCCGATATCGCATGGCAGCGAGCATCAGCGAAGTGGCAAATATTTGAGCAAAAGCTCCTACGAAAATAAACGATAAAAAGGCGGGGTTTATTTTTGGTATTTCAGACTTGGTGATCAACAGGGCTAATATCGTGAGAGATGCAGCAATTGGAAACCCATACAAGAAACGAACTTGTGTCGCCCCAATTGTTCCCAGCTGTTCTGTCAGGTGAAGTTGTATGGCGTTGCGACCAGTCTGAAGGCCTGCCGCCATAATAGTGATAGGGATCCATGCCCACGATAAGTCACTCAAGATGATCCCCTACGTTTTTAATGAATATTCCTTAAGGAATCATACAGAGAATGAATGCCTTCCCATTGGTAAAAAGAGCTTCTATGCTTTCGGGTATGATTGAATTAAATTCAATCATAAAGTAAAAAATATCATTTGACATGTATTTTTTTGTAGAAAATAATCAAAAAAGATTGTTTTTAATTGAAATTTTATCAATAGGAATTTAGTGATGAGTCGGTTTAATCAAAATATTGTTAGTCAATTTTTAAATGTTTCAGTGCCAAATGTATCTGATGCATTAGATAGGTTAGGCCTGGTTGGTTCGACTGAAAATATCTTGCCAATCTATCCTTGCGCAAAAATTGCTGGACCTGCAGCAACATTAAAATACGTTCCATACAGTGCTGCAGCAGAATCAACGGTGCTAGGCACACTCAAAGCCATCGTACACGGTGGCTTTGGATCAGTATTGGTAGTCGATGCCTCTGAAAATCCTACTGTGAATTCCTTGGGCGGTGTTGCGGGCGCCACTGCAAAACATAACGGCTTGGCTGGTTGTGTGACTGATGGACCAGTGCGCGATGTAGATGAATATAAAGTGTATGGCTTACCAGTCTATGCGCGGGGTATTTCTCAGCAATCTGTCCGCGGTAGATCATCTTGCGCGGGCTATGGAATTCCAGTGAAGTTAGGCGGCATTCTTGTTCGCCCAGGAGATTTTATTTTGGCTGATGAAAACGGAACGATCGTTATTCCGCAAGAAAACATTAATGATGTACTTGAGTTTGCTCAAAAAGTGAAGGCCACAGAAGAAAAGGTAATAGCACAGATTAGAGCGGGAGCTGACCCAGTTGAGATGCATGTTCAGGTTAATTATGACAATATGCTCAAAAAGCAGTAAAGAGTATGAGTAACTTAAACATTCGCAACTGTCGCAGTTCCTTATTTTGGGGGGCTTTAAGGCTTGCGGAATTTCATTCAGAATTAAGGCCTGGTGCTGACATCGTCTGTATAGACTTAGAAGATGCAGTTCCACCTAGCGATAAGGCAAGAGCACGAGAAGCCTTAGCCCAGTTTATTGAAACACACGAGCCCATATCCAATACAAAATACATAGTGCGAGTGAACGCATGCGGCACTGAAGATGGTGACCTAGACCTGAAGATGCTATTGAAAGCCCCTGGGTTTATCTCTCACTTATTAGTTCCTAAACTTGAGTCTGTAGTGGAATTAGAAAAGATTAGCCAAGAACTGATTCAAAATGACTCTTCACTCAATTTACTGGGAATTATAGAAACTCCCCAAGGTTTGGAGTTTGTTAGTTCTTTAACTACGCTTCAGTCACGCCTACAAGGTATTTATTTTGGTGGATTTGACTTATCGAATTCGCTTGGATGCGAGATGGAATGGGATGCACTTTTGTATGCGCGTTCGCGCGTGGTACATGCTGCTGCTTTAGGTAATCTGATTGTGATTGATTCGCCACCACCGTTCGTCGATGATAGCGCTGACCAACATCAATTAAAGGCGTATTGCCTTAAATCTAAGGCCCTTGGGATGATGGGAATGGTAACCAAGCATATCAATCAAATCAATACGATTAAAGCGGTGTTTTCTCCCAGCCAAGCGGAAATTGAAAGAGCTATCAAAATTCTCGGAATGTATGCGGCCGATCCCATCAACCCCATCATTTATGAGGGTAAGTTGATTGAATTGCCTATGATTAAGAAGTTACAAAAATTGGTATAAATATGGCTACTATTAATTATCTAACTCGTATTGAATTTGATTTTGGATCGACTAAATTACTGCCGGATTTAGTAAAAGAGCTTGGCATCAAAAAACCACTCATAGTGACTGACCCGTATTTAGCCGAATCAGACATATTGAAGAAATTAACCGAGCTCATACAGCATACTGGCCCAGTTTTATTTCCCAATACTCCACAAAATCCTACCGAAGAGGCAGTTGAATCTGCGGTAAAAATTTATCAAGCAAATGGGTGTGATGGAGTCATTGCGGTCGGAGGTGGCTCATCGATTGATTTGGCAAAAGGCGTTGCACTTCTTGCGACGCATGAAGGCCCACTAGAGCAATATGCGGTCATTTTGGGTGGGCTAAATAAAATTACCTCTAAGGTAGCCCCTGTTATAGCCATTCCAACAACAGCTGGAACCGGAAGCGAAGTTGGTAGAGGCGCTCTCATTTCTCTTAATGATGGACGTAAATTGGGCTTTATTAGCCCTCATTTGATTCCAAAAATAGCATTGTGCGACCCACTATTAACGATTAGTTTGCCGCCAAGGCTGACAGCGGCTACGGGAATGGATGCACTGACTCATTGCATTGAGACTTTTCTATCACCAAGAGTCAATCCACCGGCCGATGCAATTGCTCTTGATGGTGCTCAGCGCGCTGCTAAGTGGATTGAGATTGCATTTAAAGATGGTCAAAATCAAGAAGCACGCTGGAATATGATGATGGCATCGTTACAAGGTGGTTTAACTTTCCAAAAGGGACTTGGCGCTGTTCACTCAATGTCACACCCATTGGGAGGGTTAAAAAATATCACGCTTCATCATGGTACCCTCAATGCTTTGATACTACCTGCAGTGCTGAGGTTTAATCGAGATTCTTGCAAAGAAAAACTTGAAACCCTAGAGCTGTGTTTGGGCATTCATTCCAAATTAAAACTAGAAGATTTCATTAGCAATTTAAATCTGCGCTTAGGCTTGCCAATTTCATTAAGTGCAATGGGTGTCACTAGAGATATGTTGCCAAAAATGATAGAGGGGGCCTTCAAGGATCATTCCACTGCAACCAATCCCCGTCCATTAGATAAAGAAGATTTTGTTTTTCTATTTGATCAAGTATTTTAATTATCAAGGAGTCAGGATATGAGAAAGTTATTAGAGTTTTTATTTATTTCATTCGCTTTGGTTTCTGGTGCTCAGGCTCAAAGCGCTTCGTATCCTGATCGCCAAATCAGAATTATTTCTCCTTTTGCTACAGGTGGTATTGCAGATACTTTCTCCAGGGTAATAGCGCAAGGGCTCAGTGAGTCCTGGAGTCAGCCCGTCATTGTTGAAAATAAAACTGGCGGTGGTGGCAATATAGGCTCCGATTTTGTTGCCAAAGCAGCTCCAGATGGCTATACATTAGTCATGGGTAACATTGGGAGTCATGCAGTGAATCCGTATCTCATCAAAAATATGCCATACGACCCTTTGAGAGATTTCCAACCAGTCGCGTTCGTTTTAGATGCTGAAGGTTTATTAGTTGTGGGTCCAGAAGTTCCATCTAAATCAGTTCCTGAATTGATTGCCTATATTAAGGCGAACCCAGGAAAAATTTCTTATGGGTCAGGCGGCGTTGGAACCACAAGTCATCTCGCTGGTGAGTTATTTAAGTCTTTGGCAAAGGTCGATATGACTCATATCCCTTACAAAGGAAATGCGCCTGCAATTACCGATTTGCTCGGTGGACAAACTCAGTTGATGTTTGCTACGATGCCGACCGTTTTGCCATATGTTAAAACTGGTAAATTGAGAGCGCTGGCCGTCATTGGGGGCACCCGCTCTCCTTCATTGCCAGATGTGCCAACAGTTTCTGAAACCTTGCCAGGTTTTGATGTCAGTAACTGGATTGGTATTTTTGCTCCGAATGGGACTCCACCCGCTATTGTTAGTAAGTTGAATACTGAAATAGTGAAGGTGATGCAACAGCCTAATGTACAAAAGCGACTTGATACAGAGGGGGCTAAATTTAAAGTCATGACACCAGAGGCATTTGGTGCATTCCAAAAAACTGAGGCTCAAAAGTGGGCCAAGACTATCAGGGATGCTGGTCTTAAACCAGAATGATGTGTCTCGATCATGGGGGCATAAGAGCAAATTGCAGGCTATAAGTTACATTTTATTTAACTAACATGCACGAGTTGCCCCCATTAAATGCTTTGAAAGCCTTTGATTCAGTTGCTCGCCATGAGAGTGTTTCTCATGCGGCTAATGAATTATGTGTGACTCCAGGAGCTATCACAAAACAAATACAACATCTTGAGAGTTTCTTGGGAGTGCCGTTGTTTATAAGACGACATCGTCAAATTATTCTGAATGAACAAGGGAAGATATTTCAGCGAGCAGTATCAAAGGCCTTATTAGAAATTCAAACTGCAACAAACAATATTAAAGGCTCAGCGCAAAACAGCACATTAAAAATTCGCTCGTACACTACATTTTCTATCAGATGGTTAATACCTCATGCCCCCAAGTTTTTATCTGCTAATCCAGAAATCTCTTTGGAGTTGACGACCTCCTTGGACCCTGTTGATTTTGCTAGAGACAATATCGATTGTGCGATTCGATTAGGCTCTGGAGATTGGCCTAATGCCACTTCTACTAAGCTGATTGACAATGTCATTGTTCCAGTCTGCAGCCCTCAATATTTAAAGGGCAAAAAAATGAAGACACCTAAAGATTTGCTAGCGTGTAATTTGCTTCATATTAAAAGACGTCCAAATGACTGGAACCTTTGGTTTTCAGGTATCGGGTTATCGGTAGATTCAATACCTCAGGGAATGATGTGCGAAAACTCTGAGATTGCGTATTCTGCTGCAAAGGAGGGGCTTGGTATTGCAATGGCCCAATATTTTTTAGTTCGGGACGATATTGAATTAGGTAAGTTGGTAAGGCCGGTAATGCAGAGCCATGATTGTGGTGACAATACCTATTATTTAGTGATGCCATCAAATACCCAGCAGAATATTCATTCTAGAAAATTCAAGGAATGGATATTAAGCGAAATTGAGGGCTCTAAAGATCGACCTTAGCTAGCTTTAGTAGCTAGAGGCTTCATAGAAGCTCTGCATTTGGAATCATATCCATTTGATTAAAAGCCCCCTGTAGTATTCTTTGCAGCATATATGGCAAAACCAATTTCCCTCGAAAAAATACTCTTTAGTCAAGGCTTTGGTACGCGACGGTATTGTGCTGATCTGGTCTATGCAGATCTAGTAAAGGTTAATGGTGTTATTGCAGAGAATCCAGATGAGCGAATTGCAACCGATGGTCTAGTGCTTAATGTGGAGGATAAGGATTGGGAGTTTCATGAGAAGGCCTATATCGTCTTTAATAAGCCCGCCAATTACGAGTGTTCCCATAAAACGACTCATCACCCCAGTGTTTATAGTTTGTTACCTAGCCCATTTATAGAGCGAGGTGTGCAATGCGTTGGACGTCTCGACTATGACACTACGGGATTACTTTTGATCTCAGATGATGGTCAATT
>CAJARE010000172.1 GCA_903944255.1 uncultured beta proteobacterium | reverse complement strand
CCAGAATTTCTTCACGGTAACGTATTCCTGTTTCAAGATCTAGTACGCTACCTGTCAGCTTAGCTGCTTCTTCAAAAGCAGCATAGGCATCGGCAGATAAGACCTCTGCCCATTTGTAGCTGTAGTAGCCAGCAGCATATCCACCAGCAAAGATATGACTAAACGAGTTAATCCATCTTGAGATCTCTGGCTGGGGAATGATGCTGTACTCAGCGGCAATTTTTCTAGAAATATCGAGTACGGCTTGACCTGATGATTGAGTAGCATCAAAACTTGAATGCAGTCGCCAATCAGTTAAGGACATCACGATTTGACGCAAGGTGGCTAAGCCATTCTGGAAATTCTTAGCAGCGAGCATTTTTTCAAAGAGTTCTCGCGGCAATGGTTTTCCTGTTCCCACATGGGCCGTCATTTTTTCCAGAACTTCCCATTCCCAGCAGAAGTTTTCCATAAATTGACTTGGTAGCTCTACAGCATCCCACTCAACACCATTAATGCCAGAAACCCCTAGCGCACCAACTTGAGTCAGTAGGTGATGAAGGCCATGACCACTTTCATGAAAGAGGGTAATAACATCATCGTGGGTAATCGTTGGTTGGCGTAAGATGCCATCCACTTTGATAGGTGGGGCAAAGTTACAGACTAGATAAGCTACTGGAACCTGAATCTGTCCATTGGGAAGTTCTCGGCGACCACGAGCATCATCCATCCATGCGCCACCACGTTTTCCAGGGCGAGCATAAGGATCTAAATAGAAATAGGCCCGTATTTCTCCAGTCAGATCTTTAACGGCAAAGGACTGCACGTCAGCATGCCATGTAGGTAAGTTAGCCGCTTCAATTTTGACGCCGAATAAAGTTTGGATAAGCTGGAATAAGCCATCTAAGACTTTTGGTAATGGAAAATATTGTTTTAGTTCATTTTCAGAAAATGAGTATCGCGCCTGCTTTAATCGCTCGGCGGCATATGCAGTATCCCAAGGCTCCAACCCATTGGTGATTCCGAGCTTTGATTTAGCAAACTCACAAAGTTCTTGCCAATCTTTTTGGGCAAACGGCTTTGCTTTGATCGCAAAATTTGTTAAAAATAGATCTACTTCATCTACGCTGTTAGCCATTTTGGGTGCAAGACTTAAGGCAGCATAGTTAGCAAAACCAAGCATTTTGGCCTCTTCATCACGCAGGCGTAATTGGTCAAGCATGTTATGAGTATTGTCCCAATCAAGCTTGCCATCTGCATATTGCGGAGCTAATTCAGATGATCGCGTGACATAAGCTTGATACATTAGGCGACGCAGATCACGATTCTCAGAATATTGCATCACTGGGTAATAAGAGGGGAAGTGAAGAGTAAATGCCCAACCCTGTAAGCCTTTCTGCTGAGCAGTATCTGCTGCAGCAGCAATAACATCTTCTGGTAATCCTGCCAGATCTTCCAAATTGGTAACAAGATGAACAAAACCATCCGTAGCATCTAAGACATGGTCTGAGAATGTCTTACCTAAGATAGCCTGCTCGTCTTGGATTTGTGCAAAGCGGGCTTTTTCCTGATCGCTAAGTTCTGCGCCACCCAATCGAAAATCTCTTAAAGAGTTTGTAATAACTTTTTGCTGATCTCGGTTTAATTGATCAAACTCGCTACTAGTATTGAGCTCTTTAAATTTTTGATAGAGCGCTAAGTTTTGCCCTAAGTTAGAAAAAAATGCAGTGACCTGGGGGAGCATTGCTCCATAAGCAGATCTTAATTCTGGGGTGTCAGCAACACTATTGAGATGGGAGATAACACCCCAAGATCTACCTAATGCTTCGGTTGCATCTTCTAAGGGCTCTACTAGCTGGTCCCAGCTTGATGTTGTATGTGAATCAGTAGCTTTATTGACAGCATCTTGGGCATGTTTCAGTAAGTATTCAATTGCAGGGGCAATATATTCAGGTTTGACCTCTGAATACTCGGCAATACCGCGACCAAATGTAATTAAGGGATTATTTTGTAACTGAGGGGGGATGAGTTTGCTAGATGTAGTCATCCCTCTAGCTTACTGGACTGCGAAAATTTTTGCCTAAATCCCCAATGAAATACCTTAAGGTTTTGCTGCCTTTTCAGCAGCTTCTAAGGTATTCATGAGGAGCATGGTGATTGTCATGGGGCCTACACCGCCAGGAACGGGGGTGATCCAGCCTGCAATATATTTGGCGGCATCAAAATCAACGTCACCACATAACTTCCCATCTGGCAGGCGGTTGATGCCTACATCAATCACTACCGCACCATTTTTGACCATATCGCCCGAGATCATCTTAGGCTTGCCAGTAGCTACTACCAAAATATCTGCATCTTTAGTGTGATGGGCTAAATCACGGGTCTTGCTATTACAAATCGTCACAGTAGCACCGGCTTGGAGTAGCAGCATAGCCATGGGTTTGCCTACGATATTCGATGCGCCCACGATAACGGCACGTGCTCCACGAATGGGGTACTCGATGCTCTCAAGCATCTTCATGCAACCATAAGGAGTACAAGGCTTGAATTCGGGATGACCAACCATTAAAGCACCAGCATTAGCAATATGAAAGCCATCAACATCTTTTTGCGGAGCGATCGCCTCAAGCACGCGCTCAGAGGCAATATGTTCTGGCAATGGTAACTGCACCAAGATGCCATGAATCGAGGGGTCTGCATTCAAGGTTGCAATACGGGCTAATAATTCTTCTTCGCCCAACTCAGCTGAGTAGCGCTCTAAAACTGAATGAAAGCCAACATCTTCACAGGCCTTGACCTTATTGCGCACGTATACCTGGCTGGCTGGGTTATCCCCCACCACAATCACAGCCAGTCCAGGTCTAACACCTTTTGCTGTAACGATGGCAGCTCTTGCGGCAATTTCTGCGCGAATTTTTTTGGAAAGTAGGTTGCCGTCTAGTAATTGGCCGGGCATAAGGCGATGTACTCTAAAGATTAATTTGGTTGGGGGTCAGATAAGGCTAAGCGGAGTAGGTCAGCTACAGTATTGACATTGAGCTTTTCCATAATATTGGCACGGTGGGCTTCGACAGTCTTAATCGAGATACCAAGATCATCAGCAATCTGTTTATTTAAACGACCAGCAACAATACGTTCTAAAACTTGGCGTTCACGACCGGTTAACTTACTCAGTAGGCTTTGTGTAATTTTGCGTTGACTAGCTTGTGAGTAATCGATACGTGCCTTGCCAAGCATCCGATCAACAAGGGTGCAGAGATCATTTTCTTTAAATGGCTTTTCAATAAAATCTACCGCACCTCGTTTCATGGTTGATACCGCCATAGAGACGTCACCATGACCGGTAATGAATGCAACTGGCATTGGAAGATTTTCGCTAATCAATCGCTCTTGCAATTCGAGGCCTGACATTCCTGGCATTCGCACATCTAAGATAGCGCAAGAGATGGTTGATTTATCGGTGCTTTGCAAAGATTGCAAAAAGCGTTCAGCACTGGCGTGACAACGAACCACATAGCCATTGCTTTCGAGAAGCCAGGTGAGGGAATCACGAACAGCTTCATCATCATCTACGACGTATACCACTTCAGCTTGAGTGGGTTTATTAGCTGCGCTTAAGTTCATATCAGTTCTCTTAAAGCCATTCTATTGTTAAGGTGATTAACCATTCTCCTGAGAATCAGGGGATTCTAAGGGTAGGAGTATTGTAAAGGTGCAGCCAACTAGCTTGGTTTGTGCAGAATCCATGATGTTTTTGGCCCAAAGGCGCCCATGGTGCGATTCTACGATGGATCGGCAGATATTCAAGCCCATTCCCATGCCATCAGATTTAGTGCTAAAAAATGGCTGAAAGATATGCTGGGCGACGGATTCAGCAATACCGCCCCCACTATCGGTCACTTGGATTCTGAGCATGGCTGGGAAGATGCTGGTATCCAAATCTGCGCTGATTTTAAGGGGAGGGGCTGTCCAGCGCGAGGAAAGCGGATAAGCCTCTCTGATGCTGTCAAGGCCATTTTTGAGGAGATTGACTAGGACTTGAAGGATTAAGACAGGGTCTAGATCGACTTCTGGAAGATCTTCAGCAATTTCAGAGTGAATGCTGAGGCGATGGCGATGGGCTTCAATTTCAACCAAACCCACGGCATCATTGATGATCTCCTTAATGGCGCTCGCTTTTCTTTGAGGTTCACTGCGTTTTACAAAGCCTCGAATGCGCTGAATGATGGTGCCTGCTCGATGGGCTTGCTCGGATGCTTTTTCAAGAGCAGGCAGGATTTCCTTAACCATCATTGGATCATGATGACCCTCAAGACGTTTTGCCACCCCCATGCAGTAATTAGAAATCGCAGACAAAGGTTGATTCAATTCGTGTGCAAGTGAAGAGGCCATTTCACCCATAGTGGTGAGGCGGCTGGTGAATTGCATACGCTCTTCTTGCTGGCGAGCAAGGTCTTCTGCTTCTATGCGTTGAGTAATTTCGGTAGCAATCAGTAACTGCGCCAAACGACCGTCTACCCAAGGAATGAAGCGTGTCCGTACTTCATACCAGCGATTACTACCATCACTTAACTCAATCTCTTCTGCCTCTGACTCTTGGTATAAAAATGGGGTCGGTATACCCGGCGAGGAATCGTTTAAATCTTCGGCAATATCGCGCAAGATTTGAATATTAGCTTCATTGCCAACAAGCTGGAAGTGACCTTTAGAATCATCACCAAACTTTTCACGATAGAAGCGATTGGCAAATAGCAGGCGATCGGTTTCTAGATCAACAACAGAAACTGCAGCATCCAAACCCTCTAATACAGTAGTGAAGCGCTCCTGTGAAGCAGCCAATTCTTCCCGAATTTTTTTTGGTTCTGAGATATCAATTAAAGAAGTCACCCAGCCAGTTTGCTTACCCTTTTCATTAATGAGGGGTGAAATAAATGTGCGCGTCTGAATTAAGGTGTCATCTTTTCTCAAAATAGCACCCTCAATGCCAGTCTTGATTCCCTCTGTAGTCAGTGCGCGGTTCATTTTTTCAACCAGCTCATCCTTTCTGTTTTCTGGCCAGAATGGAAAGGGCGGTGAAAGACCTATTAACTCTTTTGATGTCCAGCCTGTCATTTCACAAAAAGCACGATTGACATAGGTAATTTTTTTATCCATATCATGTGCTCGAATCCCAACCGGCGTGGAATTTTCCATGGCATTACGAAAGCTGGTTTCTATGCGCAAATTTGCTTCAGCTTCTTGACGAACTTGCATTTGTTTTAAGACTGACCACAAGCTCCAAATGACAAACATGCACAAACCCAATACAACACCAATGAGCATCCTAAATGTGAGATTGGTAGGAGGTGGGTAAGTATCGATTCGTAAGATTAGGTTAGGGCTCAGTACACCCATATCTAAACTCGTTTGATTGCTAAAGGCCCGCTTGGGAGTGTCTCGATCAGATGAGATGGCTAAAAGCTGTTCGTTATCTGTTAATAGAGTAAATCGATATTGGCTTTTGAGTTCACCAGGGATGACATCTAAAATACCTTGAGTTGTATAGAGTGCAGCAAGATAGCCATTGATTTCTCCCCCAGAAATATTAGGAACGACTTGCCAAAAAACATTTTTTCTTTCTCTTGATAATGGTTCCTCGTTGGAGAGGCTAAGGGAGATAAATTGACTAAAGGCAGCTCTGTTGGTGACGCTACTGAGCTCTAAGGTTGTTTTGAGTGCAGCGTTAATAGCGGGAGCGATCTGACTGCGATTGATCCAATCAATTTTCTCGGGAGTTGGCGGAACTACCCACTGTCGTTGACTATTTGCATCAAGCCAAAGAATTCTCACAATCTCATGGTTATTGCTAACCAGTTCGTTTGCTTGCTCATAAGCTATTTGTTTAAATTTGACTTGATCACTTGTAGCCACGATTTCGCGGTTAATGGTCATTAGCACATCAGTGTTATTTGTAAAGCGCAACTGAATGCGTTGCTTGGCTATAGAGAGCTCACGGAATAAAGCAGATTCTTGCTGACTTTTTTCTTGTAACTGCAAGGTGCCAAGGATGAGGCCCATAACACCTGTAAACAGCAAGATCGCTAAAAGGGGGGTGTATACCAGCCGAAAGCCCCGAATTTTACGGAGCCATTTGATTGGACTAAGACGCCAGATAGAGAATGCTGAAAATTTCATGAATGTGAGCCATTTTGCCTGATTCAATAGCAAAAACCGCCTGATAGGCTGCCATCATGGATTTAATATGCAATGCAATATAATTCCATATTATGAGAAATACTATCATTATGTGAAAAATTGCTTGTTTACACCCTTATACCTTCCTAAAATATTAGCTATAGGGTTCATTACTAATGCAACAGAATCTCACGGAGGCAGTATGGCAGCAGTTCCAGAACAGATCTTAGGTAAGACCAGTCCACAGGATGTTGATCCTGTTGAGACGCAAGAATGGTTGCAAGCACTCGATGGCGTGATTCATAACGAGGGTGCCGAGAGGGCTGCTTATTTAATTGACCAACAGATTTCTCATGCTCGTGTCAACGGCGTTGTTCAGCCATTCCATGCTGAGACACCCTACATCAATACCATTCCCGTTGAGAATCAGGCGCGTTTACCTGGTGATCAAAATGTGGAGCATCGTATTCGTTCTTACACACGCTGGAATGCAATGGCAATGGTATTGCGTGCCAATAAAGATACCAACGTTGGTGGACACATCTCTTCATTCCAATCTGCTGCAACTTTATATGATGTTGGCTTTAATCACTTTTGGCATGCGCCATCCCCGGATCATGGGGGCGATCTGATTTTTGTACAAGGACACTCAGCGCCTGGTGTTTATGCACGTGCTTATATGCTGGGTCGTTTAACGGATGAGCAGTTGAATCATTTCCGTCAAGAAGTGGGTGGCAAGGGGATCTCTAGTTATCCTCATCCATGGTTGATGCCAGATTTTTGGCAATTCCCAACGGTCTCTATGGGTCTAGGTCCGATCATGGCGATCTACCAAGCGCGCTTTATGCGTTACTTGCGTGATCGTGGTTTTATTAAGGATGAAGGTCGTAAGGTATGGGCATTCTTAGGTGATGGCGAGACTGACGAGCCAGAATCACTCGGAGCCATCGGCATGGCTGGCCGTGAAAAGTTAGATAACCTTATTTTTGTTGTGAATTGCAACTTGCAGCGCTTAGATGGACCAGTACGCGGCAATGGAAAAATTATTCAAGAGCTAGAGGGAGAGTTCCGTGGCTCAGGCTGGAATGTTATTAAGGTGGTATGGGGTGGACAATGGGATGCCTTATTTGCTCGAGATAAAAAAGGGATCTTGATGCAACGTCTTGGCGAAATCGTCGACGGTCAGTACCAGACGATGAAGTCGAAAAATGGTGCTTATGTTCGTGAGACTGTATTTAATACACCCGAACTCAAAGCATTAGTGAGTGATTGGAGTGATGAAGAGATTTGGCAGCTCAATCGTGGCGGTCATGATCCACACAAGGTCTATGCGGCTTTTCACTCTGCTGTAAATCATAAAGACCAGCCTACCGTTATTTTGGCTCACACCATTAAAGGTTACGGCATGGGTGGATCTGGGGAGGCAATGAATATTGCTCACCAGGCAAAGAAAATGAATGATGATGATGTTCGTCGCTTTCGCGATCGCTTTGAGATTCCGGTGAAAGATGAACAGCTTGATGATATGCCTTTGGTGAAATTTGCAGAAGGCAGTCCAGAGCTTGAGTATATGAAGGCACGCCGTCATGAATTGGGCGGCTATTTACCGCAACGTCGCCTTAAAGCGGAAAGCTTGCCTGTACCTCCATTGGAGACTTTTGCAGCATTACTAGAAGCGACAACTGAAGGTCGTGAGATTTCTACAACGATGGCTTTTGTGCGGATTCTCAATACCGTTGTACGTGATAAGACCATTGGTAAGCGTGTGGTGCCGATTGTTCCAGATGAATCTCGTACCTTTGGCATGGAAGGCATGTTTCGTCAGCTTGGTATCTGGAATCAGTTAGGGCAACTGTATACCCCTGAAGACCATGATCAACTGATGTTCTATAAGGAAGATAAGAGCGGTCAGATTTTGCAAGAAGGCATTAATGAAGCAGGCGGTATGTGCGACTGGATTGCAGCTGCTACGGCCTATTCGACGCATGGCGTGCCGATGCTCCCTTTTTATATTTTCTATTCAATGTTTGGTTTCCAGCGAATTGGTGACTTAGCGTGGGCTGCGGGTGATATGCGTAGCCGTGGTTTCTTGCTCGGTGGCACTGCGGGTAGGACAACACTCAATGGCGAAGGTTTGCAGCACGAAGATGGTCATAGCCATCTATGGAGTAGTGCAGTACCTAACTGCATTAGCTATGACCCTACGTTCTCATTTGAACTGGCTGTAGTGATTCAAGATGGTATGCGTCGTATGTTGGAAGTTCAGGAGGATGTCTATTACTACATTACCTTAATGAATGAAAACTACTCTCATCCTGCAATGCCTAAGGGAGCCGAGAAAGACATCATTAAAGGAATGTATAAACTCAAATCCGTAGGCGATAACAATGCCAAATTACGTGTGCAACTTCTGGGATCTGGAACGATTTTCCGTGAAGTCATCGAAGCAGCAGAAATATTGCATCAAGATTGGGGCGTGTCTTCTGATTTGTGGGGCTGTCCAAGCTTTACAGAATTAGGGCGCGATTGGAATGCAGTCCATCGTAATAACTTGTTGAACCCTAGCGCAACACCTGAGTTATCGCATGTTGAAAAGTGCCTACAAGATACAACTGGTCCCATCATCACCGCCACCGATTATGTTCGTTTGTTTGCAGAACAAATTCGCCCAGCGATTCAACATATGGGTCGACGCTATGAGGTATTAGGTACCGATGGATTCGGGCGCTCAGATACCCGTGAAAAATTACGTGATTTCTTTGAGGTAGATCGTCGCTGGATAGTGCTCACCGCATTAAGATCCTTAGTTGACTCTGGACAAATGGATCGTCAAAAACTGGCTGAAGCACTCAAGAAATATGAGATCGATACCACCAAACCAAACCCAATGTCGGTTTGATAAGAGAAAAATAAAATGAGTCAATTAATCGAAATCAAAGTACCCGATATTGGTGACTATCAAGATGTACCAGTCATTGAGGTATTGGTTAAAGTAGGTGACAAGGTCGAGAAAGAGCAATCTATTGTTGTCCTTGAATCAGACAAAGCGACTATGGATATTCCATCATCACACTCTGGTGTTGTGAAAGAAATCAAAGTAAAGGCAGGGGATAACTTATCTCAAGGGTCGGTAGTGATGACGATTGAAGAAGGTGCAGTGGAAAATGCACCGGCACCAGCCAGTGTGTCGGCTGCGCCAGCAACACCACCTACACCTGCACCTCCAGCCGTTGAGCCACCCATCAAAAAGGCTCCAGCTCCTCCCCCCATTAGTAATACTGCAGCAGTTGTCGATGTAGAACTCAGTCATGCCAGTCCCTCTGTGCGCAAATTTGCACGAGAGTTGGGCGTTACCATTACTCAGGTAAAAGGTTCGGGTCCTAGGGGACGCATTACTCAAGAAGACGTACAAGCATTTGTCAAGACTGCCATGAGTGGTGGTGCTGGTAATCCAGCTGCAGCATCAGGTGGTGGCAGTCTGGGTGGTCTGAATTTAATTCCATGGCCAAAAGTCGATTTCACGAAGTTTGGTGAGATTGAGCGTCAGCCTTTAAGTCGCATCAAGAAACTCACTGCTGCAAATTTAGCCCGTAACTGGGTGATGATTCCTGCTGTGACTTATCACGATGATGCTGATATTACAGAGCTTGAAGAATTCCGCGTGCTGACTAATAAGGAAAATGAGAAGAAGGGCGTCAAAATTACCATGCTGGCCTTCTTGATGAAGGCAGCTGTTGCTGCGTTAAAGAAATATCCCGAGTTCAATAGCTCATTAGATGGCGATGATTTGATTCTCAAGAAATATTTCAATATTGGCTTTGCGGCTGATACACCTTCAGGTTTGGTAGTGCCCGTGATTAAAAATGCTGATCAAAAAGGTATTTATGAAATTGCCAAGGAAACTTCCGAGCTAGCGGCATTAGCTCGTGACGGTAAGTTAAAACCAGATCAGATGCAAGGCGCAAGCTTTACGATCTCTTCCTTGGGTGGAATTGGTGGAACCAGCTTCTCACCAATCGTCAATGCGCCTGAAGTTGCTATTTTAGGGGTCAGTAAAGCCGCCATGAAACCAGTTTGGGATGGCAAGCAATTTGTCCCACGCTTAATTTGCCCACTGTCTTTATCGGCTGATCATCGAGTAATTGATGGGGCTTTAGCTACGCGCTTTACTGTTTACATTGCTCAGCTATTGGCCGACTTCCGTCGCGCCAGTCTGTAAGGGGGATTTATGGCTAAGCAAGTCATTCTGGTTCCAGATATTGGTGATTACACAGACATACCGGTTATTGAGGTATTAGTCAAAGTAGGCGATACGATTGAAAAAGAGCAGCCTTTATTGGTTCTAGAGTCAGATAAGGCGACGATGGAAATCCCTGCTGATACAGCGGGAACGGTTACTAGTATTGCGGTAAAGGCAGGCGATAAAGTTAACAAAGGTTCAGTGATCGCAGAGATCGAAGTGAGCGCCCAAGCAGAAACACCTGCTAGCGTTTCAACATCGGCACCGATACCAGCGCCGATATCAGCACCAATACCTGCGCCAGCACCCGCAACTATTTCAGCTGCACCCAAGGCTGGTCAATACCAAGGCAAGGTTGATCATGAGTGTGACGTCTTAGTTTTGGGAGCCGGCCCAGGAGGATATAGCGCTGTATTTAGAAGTGCAGATTTAGGAATGAATACAGTGCTGATTGAGCGCTATCCAACATTGGGTGGAGTTTGTTTAAATGTCGGCTGTATTCCATCTAAAGCTTTGTTACACACCACGGCGGTGATGGATGAAGTCAAGACGATGTCTAAGCATGGCATTACTTTTGGCGAGCCCAAGATTGAGATTGATCAATTACGTGGCTATAAAGATTCTGTGATTGCTAAGCTAACCGGTGGTCTTGCTGGCATGGCGAAAGCGCGTAAAGTAAAAGTCGTTCGTGGCTTAGGCCGCTTTCTGGATGCCAATCATGTGGAAGTGGAATTAACAGATGGCTCCGGTCAAGATTTGACTGGGCAAAAAGAAGTGCTACGTTTTCAGAAGGCTATCATTGCTGCCGGTAGTCAACCTGTGAAATTGCCTTTTCTTCCAGAGGATCCACGAATTGTTGATAGTACAGGCGCCTTATTACTGAAGAGTATTCCAAAACGAATGCTGGTGATTGGCGGCGGCATCATTGGTTTAGAGATGGCTACCGTCTACAGTACTCTTGGCTCGCGCATTGATATTGCTGAGATGATGGATGGCCTCATGGCTGGTGCTGATCGTGACCTAGAAAAAGTCTGGGAGAAGTTCAATGCCGGCCGTTTTGAAAAAGTTATGCTCAAAACTCGCGCAGCAAAAGCAGAAGTAAAGCCTGATGGCATTCAAGTGAGCTTTGAGGGTGAGAATGCACCTTTAGAACCTCAAATCTATGATTTAGTATTAGTCGCTGTTGGCCGTACTCCAAATGGCAAGAAAATTGATGCTGGTAATGCAGGTGTTCAAGTAGATGAGCGAGGTTTCATTCCAGTAGACAATCAAATGCGAACAAACGTCCCCAATATCTTTGCGATTGGTGATTTGGTTGGTCAACCGATGTTAGCCCACAAAGCAGTTCATGAAGGTCATGTGGCTGCAGAGGCTGCCGCTGGGCAGAAGTCATACTTTGATGCCAAGCAAATTCCATCGGTAGCCTATACCGATCCTGAGGTAGCGTGGGCAGGCTTAACTGAAGAGCAGTGCAAAGCGCAAGGTATCGCCTATGAAAAAGGTTTATTTCCATGGGCAGCTAGTGGACGTGCGATTGCTAATGGACGCGACGAAGGTTTTACGAAATTAATCTTTGATGCAACAACCCATCGCATTATTGGTGGCGGAATTGTGGGCACTCATGCTGGAGATTTAATTGGGGAGGTTTGCCTTGCAATCGAAATGGGCGCCGATGCAATCGATATGGGTAAAACCATTCATCCGCATCCCACGCTAGGCGAATCAGTTGGCCTTGCAGCAGAAGCAGCGCATGGCCACTGTACCGACTTGCCTCCAGTAAAGAAGAAATAGATATTGTTTAAAAAGCCCTGAAACCTTAGGGCCTTTCTTTTGCGCTGCAATAAAGCCAGACTCCCAGATAATCTAGGTCTATGAGATCATTTGATATATGTCAAAAGTAATTCGACTTCTTCATG
>CAJARE010000171.1 GCA_903944255.1 uncultured beta proteobacterium | reverse complement strand
TGAGCGAAGTTGCAGGACGCATGTCGATACAGGCAGCTGCCACTCATCTAGAAAAGACTAATGGTGGTCTTGGTGTGCTTATGGCTGGTGTGCCAGGGGTATCAGCCGCGAAGATTGTGATTCTAGGTGGCGGTGTAGTAGGCCGAAATGCTTTACAAATGGCAGTGGGCATGGGGGCTGATGTATGCATCTTTGATCGAGATATTGAACGTCTGCGACAAATTGATTTGCTCTATGGAAATCGGGTACGAACTTTTTACTCTGATCATTTGTTGATTGAGCAAGAGGTATCTGATGCAGATGTGGTGATTGGCGCAGTATTATTACCTGGTGCTGCTGCCCCTCAATTAGTAAAGCGAGAGACGGTAAAGAAAATGAAGGCAGGGGCTGTTGTGGTCGATGTGGCAATCGATCAAGGTGGCTGCTTTGAAACCTCTAAGCCAACCACCCATGCTGATCCTACCTTTGTATTAGATGGAGTAGTTCACTACTGTGTAGCGAATATGCCTGGAGCCGTGGCAAGGACTTCTACATTTGCCTTGACTAATGCAACCTATCCATTTGTAGAAGCTTTGGCAAACTGTGGCGTCATGAAGGCCCTCTCGATTGACCTGCATTTGCGCAATGGTCTTAATGTACACAAAGGGTTTCTGACTTCTCAGCCTGTAGCAAGGGCGCAAAACATCGACTTCGTATTGGCCGAGGAGTTTTTTGCTTCTTAAAGAGTGCTTTGCTGTGATATTAGAAAGGCGGATATTTTAAGGGGATCCGCCTTTTTATTTTGTTGGGGGAAGTTGTGGCTTAATAGTCTAAATCAATGGACTATTCTGCTTTATTTCTCTCTACTGGTGTTGTTGCTTTAGCTGAAATGGGGGATAAGACACAACTCTTATCCTTAATGTTGGCAGCCCGATATCCTAAACAGGCCTTGGCAATTATTGTCGGCATCTTTGTTGCGACCCTCGCAAATCATGCTTGTGCAGCCTTACTTGGCCATTGGTTAACAACCATCTTATCTCCTGATGTCATGCGTTGGATATTAGGGCTGAGTTTCTTGGGAATTGGCTTGTGGCTATTAGTGCCTGATCATATCGACGATGCGGCTGGAACAAAGGTGGCCGATAGAGCCTTACAGGTTTTTCTTCTGACTACCGGACTATTTTTTTTAGCGGAGATGGGGGATAAGACGCAAATTGCAACGATTGCATTGGGCGCCCGTTATGCAGATGCTTTTTCTGTGACATTAGGCACTACATTGGGGATGATGCTAGCGAATGCCCCGGCGGTCTGGATTGGTCAAAAATTCACTAGAAGAATGCCGATTAAATGGGTCCATGCGGTTGCTGCAGCCACCTTCATCGCTATTGGTATAGCTACTCTAATCTGGTTTTAGGAAATCTGGCAGATTACAAGACAAGACTTAAAATAAGCCGATGAAAACTGATTTAGCACAGAGCTTTCAAAGGCTCGAATATCTTCCTCCCGTTTATACCTTTGATCGGGTTGAGCTCGATATTGCTCTAGATCCTGCCCGTACTATTATCAAAAGTCGCATCGAGGTCTTACCGGGCAAAAGCTTTAAGCCTGGACTACCTCTGGTCTTGGTTGGTCATGAGCTTGAGTTTGTTAGTCTGCGGATTAATGGAGTGCCGCACCGTCAATTTGAGCTAACACCAGAAACTCTCACCATTCAAGCTTTACCAAATGAAGGCAAAGAGAAATTCATTGTCGAAATCATTTGCGTATGTGTCCCTGAGAAAAATACTTCCTTAATGGGTCTGTATGTTTCCAATGGCAACTTCTTCACTCAATGCGAGGCAGAGGGCTTTAGAAAAATTACTTATTTCTTAGATCGCCCCGATGTGATGGCTAAATATCTCGTGACATTACGTGCACGCGAAGCGCAATGCCCAGTCTTGTTGTCGAATGGTAATTTATTAAAAACAGAAAAACTGTCTAATGGTTGGCATAGTGCAACTTGGGAAGATCCGTTTCCAAAGCCATCCTATTTATTTGCTCTAGTAGCAGGCAAATTGGAGTGTATTGAGGAAACGATCACTAGCAGTAGTGGAGCTAAAAAGCTTTTACAGATCTGGGTTGAACCACATGATCTTCCAAAGACGCGGCATGCAATGGATTCTTTAATTGCATCGATTCATTGGGATGAGAAACGCTTTGGCTTGGAATTGGATCTTGAGCGCTTCATGATTGTTGCTGTGAGTGATTTCAATATGGGGGCAATGGAGAACAAGGGCCTCAATATTTTTAATACTAAATTTGTATTGGCCCAGCCTGAAACTGCGACCGACGCAGACTTCGCCAATATTGAGAGTGTTGTTGCACATGAGTATTTTCATAATTGGACTGGCAATCGTGTTACTTGTCAGGATTGGTTTCAGTTATCCCTAAAAGAAGGCTTAACTGTCTTTCGAGATCAAGAATTTTCTGCCGATCAAATGGGTAGTGATTCTGGTAGGGCTGTTAAGCGCATCGAGGATGTGAGGTTATTGCGCCAATTGCAATTTCCTGAAGATGCAGGCCCAATGGCCCATCCTATCCGGCCCAATGAATATCAAGAAATTAATAATTTCTATACCGTTACGGTCTACGAAAAGGGTTCGGAAGTAGTGCGGATGTATCAAACCCTATTGGGTAGAGATGGTTTCCGCAAAGGGATGGATTTATATTTTAAGCGCCACGATGGGCAAGCAGTCACCTGCGATGACTTCTTGGCTGCAATGTCTGATGCAAATGGAAAAGATCTCAGTCAGTTCCAAAATTGGTATAGCCAAGCAGGAACCCCTCGCGTCAAAGTTGAAGAGCGATATGACGCTGATCAAAAACAATTTCATCTGACCTTGACACAAAGTTGCGCACCGAGCCCTGGCCAGCCAGAGAAAAAATCTTTTCATATTCCCTTGAAAATGCGCTTACTGACACCCGCCAACGATCAAGCAGAAATATTGCTGGAATTAACCCAAAGAACACAGTCTTGGACGTTTGACGGGATTTCTTCACGTCCAGTGTTATCGATTAATCGAGATTTTTCTGCCCCAATTCAGCTTGATTTTCAACAAAGCGAAGCAGATCTCTTAACTTTATTCTCGGGTGATGATGATTCTTTCAACCGCTGGGAAGCTGGTCAAAAATTAGCCATGCAAATGATTTTGAATCGTCGTTTGCCAGATGAAAAATTAATCGAGGCCTATCGCAATCTCTTGCTTGATCCTCATTTAGATCCTGCATTTAAAGAACTGGCATTAACGCTCCCCGCAGAAACCTATTTATATGAGCAGTGCAGTAGCGTAGACCCTCAACAGATTTTTACTGCGCGCCGTGCTTTCCGAAGAAAAATTGCTAAGCAATTACAGCTTGAGTGGGCTGCTTTGTATCAACAAATGCAGACTCCTGGACCATTTAAGTCTGATGCAGTGAGTGCTGGTAAGAGAGCGCTTAAAAACTTAGCCTTAAGTATGTTGCTCGAGTCGGATGGGGCCATATGGACGCCAATGGCGGTTAATCAATATCGCGTTGCTGACAATATGACAGATCGCTATGCAGCTTTGGCTGCAATGGTAATTCATGGTTCTAAAGCGGCCGATGAATGTTTAACTGACTTCTATGGCCGCTATGTCAATGATGCATTAGTCATTGATAAATGGTTTGCTTTGCAGTCGGGACGACCACCAGTAGATGGTCTAGAGACTACTTTGAATGATGTGAAGCGTTTACGCGAGCATCCCGCATTTAAGCTAAACAATCCAAATCGAGTACGCAGCGTGATTCATGCATTTTGCTCGAATAACCCAGCCAGTTTTCATCAGGCAGATGGTAGTGGCTATGAATTTTGGGCTGACAGCATATTGGCTTTGGACCCAATTAATCCCCAGATAGCAGCCCGCTTGGCCAGAGCGCTTGACCGTTGGCGTTTATTTGCCCAGCCCTATCAAAATCAGATGAAAGTCGCTTTAGAGAGGGTTTCAGTATCCGAGACCCTATCGCCAGATGTCCGTGAAGTAGTGGGTAAAGCATTGAGAAACTAGAGACTGTTCAGAACAAGGCAAAATAGAGCCTAAAGATTATTTTGGTATCCCAAACGGAGAGTTAGCCTTGTCCTCAAGAAATAGTATTCATTTCAAGCAATATTTAGAAACCGCTAAACCTAAAGGCCTTAGTGTTCCCGTCGGCCTTCAAGACCTTTTAATTGCGGTTGTGAACACTTGCTCAACCTTAAGTCATGAGGTTGCACATGGAGCATTAATTGGTTTACTGGGATCAGCAGGCACTGATAATGTCCAGGGCGAAGTTCAGCAAAAGCTCGATATCATCGCCAATGATCTTTTGATTGAAGGGGTACAAACCTGTAAATCACTTGCAGGTCTAGCATCTGAAGAAATGGAATTACCACTTTCAGTACAAGGTACCGGTGATTATTTGCTTTTATTTGATCCGCTCGATGGTTCATCCAATATTGATGTAAATGTATCGATTGGTACGATTTTTTCTGTGCTGCAAAAGCAGGATCCTACAGTGCCGCTACAAACAAGTGATTTCTTATTATCAGGACGTCATCAGGTTGCTGCAGGTTATGTGGTCTATGGCCCCCAAACGACAATGGCTTTAACTTTGGGTGATGGCGTAGTGATGTTTACATTAAATAAGGTGACTGGCGAGTTTTTGCTGATTAAAGATGCCGTTATGATTGCGCATTCCACTAAAGAATTTTCAATCAATATGTCTAATATGCGTCATTGGGCAGATCCAGTTCGTCGTTATGTAGATGAATGTTTAGCTGGTACCACTGGCACGCGCGATAAAGACTTCAATATGCGCTGGATTGCTTCGATGGTAGCTGATGTTCATCGCGTACTTTCCCGAGGTGGTGTCTTTATGTATCCTTGGGATCAGCGTGAACCTCATAAACCTGGCAAGCTGCGCTTAATGTACGAAGCGAATCCCATGAGTTTCTTAGTTGAGCAGGCGGGCGGTGCATCAACTAACGGTACTGAATTAATTATGGATCTTCAACCAACTGATTTGCATGAGCGCGTATCAGTGATGTTAGGTTCTAAAGAAGAAATTGATCGGCTACAGCATTACCACTCTTAGTCAGAGTTCTTAATCCAACCTAATCACTATTAGGGTCTGACTTGATTCTTAAGGTAAGCAAGTGATTCTTCTACTTGGTCAATTAAAATGAGACATATATCTCCTGCCGAGAGATCATTTAAGGCGGTATCTATAGCAACAAATTCACCATGAATTTCTTTGATGTTCTTTGCTTTAGTTGCGCCCACTAGGCCCTCTTGTAGGAGTTTTAAGACTTCACCATCTTCGCGACCCCGTTGGCAAGCATCCTGATACAGAATGACATTATCAAATGAGTTGCCTAATATGCGTGTAAGGTCACGAATATCCTCATCACGACGATCGCCAGCGCCGCTAATGACAACGTGACTTGCCTTGGGTTTCATGGCCTCAATTGCACTTGCTAAAGCGCGCATAGCATCAGGATTGTGTCCGTAATCTGCAATCACGGTAGCGCCGTTGTGCTGAAATTGATTAAAGCGTCCCGGTACGGAATTGGCTGTGCTTTCAAAGCTCTTAAGACCATAGGCTATCTTTTCAGCATCTAAACCCAAAGCCCAAGCTGCTCCAATGGCAGCCATTGCATTTTCAATTTGGAAACCTAAGACACCATTTTGGGTTAACGGAATTTCACTGACGGGGAAGCGATACATCACACGAGAGCCCTTTGACGCAATAATGTAAGTGCCGTCAAAGTAAACCACTTTTTTGTTCTTAGCGCGATGTGCGGCAATAACAGGGTGATGCTGATTCTGGGCAAAGAAAATAACGCGACTAGAGCATTGATCTCCCATCTTGACCACAATCGGATCGGCAGCATTTAAAACAGCCGCTCCTGTAGGAGCCACATTTTGAACAATGACACGTTTTAGAATAGCCAAATCTTCAACACTAGTAATGTAGTTTAGGCCTAAGTGATCGCCTTCTCCGATATTGGTAACAACAGCCACTTCACAGCGATCGAAACCAAGACCCTCGCGTAACATGCCGCCACGGGCAGTTTCTAGTACGGCAGCGTCTACATCTGGATGCATCAAAACATTACGAGCACTTTTTGGCCCACTGCAATCACCAGTATCAATCAGGCGATGATTAATATAAACGCCATCAGTAGTAGTCATACCAACACGCAGGCCGGTTTCATTCAGTAGGTGTGCGATGAGGCGGACGGTGGTTGTTTTACCGTTAGTGCCAGTAATCGCTACTACAGGTATACGCCCATCCTCACCCAGCGGAAACATCATATTGATAATGTCTTCACCAACGGGGCGACTCTTGCCATATGAGGGTTTTAAATGCATGCGCAGACCAGGCGCAGCATTAACTTCTACAATGCCACCACCTTGCTGCTCTAGGGGTTTGTAAATCGCTTCACATAAGATGTCGACACCCGCAATATCTAATCCAATCATCTGAGCAGCGGCTATTGCACTTGCTGCAACATCAGGATGAATATCATCGGTGACATCAGTTGCGGTTCCACCAGTACTGAGGTTGGCGTTATTGCGCAGTAGTACGCGCTCACCAGTTTTAGGAACATATTTGGGTGTAAAGCCTGAGCTTGCTAGGTGGGCTAGAGCAATGTCATCAAATTGAATTTTAGTGAGCGCTGTAGCATGACCATCACCACGCAATGGATTTTTATTTTCTATTTCTACCAGCTCTGCAACCGTATGAGTTCCATCGCCTACAACTTGTGCCGGCTCACGACGAGCAGCAGCAGAAAGACGATTGCCTACCACCAATAAACGGTAGTCAGCGCCTGGAAGATAGCGTTCTACGATCGTTTCACGACCAAAGGCTTGTGTAACTAAAAATCCTGCACGAACTTTCTCTTCAGTATGGATGTTAGCAACAACACCTTTTCCTTGATTGCCATCTTTTGGTTTAAGCACAATCGGGCCACCAATTTTTTGTGCGGCACGCCAGGCATCATCTGCATTGGTTACTACCTCACCAATAGGAACAGATACTCCAACTGCAGCCAATAAATTTTTAGTGAGCTCTTTATCTTGAGCAATAGCTTCTGCAATGGCGCTCGTATCGCTAGTTTCTGCTGCTTGAATACGCTTTTGTTTGCTACCCCAGCCAAATTGCACCATGCTGCCTTCAGTCATGCGGCGATAGGGAATATTGCGTTGTACTGCTGCATCCACAATCGACCCTGTACTTGGACCAAGGCGGACGTCTTCGTATAGGGCCTCTAATTCAGAAAGGGCAGCCGCTAAATCAAACGGAGCATCATTCAGCGTTGCTTGAATCAGCGCAAAACTAAAGTCGAAGGCCATACGACCAACGACTTCTTCAATATATTCCACTACAACTTGGTAGACGCCATTATCTATCGTTTGCACAGTACGGCTAAAGGTGACTGGGCAACCAGCTTGTGCTTGTAATCCAAGGGCTGCATGTTCCAGAGCATGTGCCAGAGATAGTATTTCATTGTGGCCACCACGACGCATGCTGCCAAGCTGTGGAAAGCGTTCACGTATTTTGTTTTCAAACTGAGGAATAGAGTCAATCGAGCGTTCGGAATCCTCACAAGATACGATTGCTTCTAAGGCAGTATGGCGGCTCCATAGATTCGGACCGCGCAACATACGGATACGAGTGATTTCCAATTAAGCCCCTGTTGCAGTGTTTGTGTCAGTGACGAATGTTTCGACACCTGCTTCAATAACATTGAATGGTATATCAAGCGCCCAAGCAGCAGCAATAGCGGCGCCCAAATTCATGGCTTTCCAAGGAGAGGCGGCATCAGGCTCAGAGTAGGGGGGTACAGGAATACTCTTTTGATCAAGCTTTCCTGAGCAGAGGGTAATTTGCTGTTTGCCAACCAATACGACGCGCCCACCTTTTTGTAGATGTGTATTGACTACCTCAGACTGAGGATTTTCAGTGAAGAAGATAATCTCACCATCACACAGTTCTGCCATTTGAACTACCATCGGATCATCGGCATTTAACACGCCAACACCAGTGGGCAATACAACATCAATTTGTGTTCTGACAATGCTATAAACCTGGTCCTCATCGTAGATAGCATATTGCGGAAAGTTGGCTTTGGGATCTATGTTGAGAACAACGCCTACCTGGCAACGGTCGTAAGCTAGACCCTCGATTAACATGGACAAGTGGTTATTCTCAATCACTACTGCCTCAACCGCACGATTGAGTAAAGTCCGACGAGCATTTTCCCAATTCGATGTGTTGGTATTAGGGATGGCGCGGGAGCCAAAATATAAACCTTTGCTACAAGAAAGACCCACATGAAGGTTGGTGAGGCGCAAAAAATGCGCAATCATTTCAGCAACCGGTGTTTTACCTTTCTCGCCGCAAATGCCAACCACAGGAACGCGATAGTCTACGCCGGGCGGAAAAAGGTGATTTGCAATCTCTTGACCGACGGGCTGAGGTTTGCCGCTGGCTGGTTTCAGATGGTATATCAAGCTAGGCCCTGCATTGACTTCAACAATCGCTGCATTCTGTTCAGCGAGCGGCCTACTAATGTCTTGTGCAACTAGATCGATACCAGCAATTTCTAAACCTACTACACGCGCAGCAAGTGCGACTTGACTGGCAACGTCTGGGTGGACTAAGTGGGTGACATCAAAGGCTACATTTCCATTGCTCTGAATGAGTACTTTTTGATCTGCAGGGGGAACACTCTTGCCAGTCAGCTTCTGTCGTGCCAGCTCAAGTTCGACTGCTGAATCTATACGTACAGGATTTAAAGGGTGTTCTTCAGATGTTCCGCGACGTGGATCTGTATTAATTTGAATTTGAATTAATTCCAGAACGGTATGTTTGCCATCGCCAGTAACCCAAACAGTTTCGCCTTTAGCTGCAGCAACCAATTTATTGCCAACAACTAATAAACGGTGTTCATCACCAACAATATGACGCTCGACTAAAACTTCACTACCCTCATCAATCGCAACAGCATAAGCCGATTCAATTTCTTGTTGGGTGTAAAGATTAATAAATACACCGCGTCCATGATTGCCATCGATTGGCTTGACTACCACTGGGAGCCCGATTTCCTGTGCGGCTTCCCAAGCATCTTCTGGGCTAGTAACCGTTCTTCCCTCAGGGGTCGGAACACCAGCGCTAGCTAGTAGACTCTTAGTGAGATCTTTATCTCTAGAGATGGTTTCACCGATTGCGCTGGTTTGATCGGTTTCAGCAGTCCAAATACGGCGCTGTTTTGCACCATAACCTAATTGAACTAAATTACCCTCTGAAAGACGAATAGAGGGAATGCCGCGTTCTTCAGCCGCATTGACGATGCATGCGGTGCTAGGTCCCAGTAATAAATCATCACTAAGATCGCGCAACTTTTCAACAATCTCTTTTACTTCTGCAACAGCATCTTTGGTATCTTGAGCTAAAGCGAGATAAAGATCGCGAGCATATTTGAGGGCAGTCAGAGTAACTTCTTCATTATTAGCGCTGACCATGACTTTATAGACGCCGCGACGGTCTCCATCACGTGCTTTACCAAAGCCTCCTGGAATGCCTGCTAGATTTTGTAGTTCCAAGGTTAGATGTTCGAGAATGTGCCCTGGCCAGGTGCCTTCTTCAACTCGCCTCAGAAATCCACCGGCTTCACCATAGCTGCAGCGATGTTCTTGCAGGCTTGGAAGTGCTTTAACTAAGCGATCATAAAAACCGGGAATAAGGTTGGAGGGGTAATCTTCGAGATCGCCGATATCGATCCAAACCTCAATGACTGGATAGTAGGTCCACATATTGGGACCCCTCAAATGCTTAACGCTCAGAATCTCTATCGATTTGTCTAGTAATTGGGGCATGTAAGGTATTGCGAGCGTCAGCGCCTTAATTGGCAGGGACGCATCAGACAGTCTCTCAGTTTCTAGTTGTTATTGAAAATCCACAAAATTAGCAAAAATACATAAATAAGCCATCTTTTACAATTTAACGGCTTTCAAGCCTCTAAAGTTGACAGAAGGAATAAATCTAAAAAAGCTAGCTCCACTATACTTTTAGAGTCAATGAAGCCAGAAATCCTACCTTTTGCCCCGATATTGCCTAACTACTGGCAAACAGCATTAGAGGCAATGGAAGCCCCAGTTCCTGACCTTTCAGCAGCGCTAGCCTGGGTCGAACTGGATTTGGATGCTGAGCTTCGTTTTGAAAAAAGCATACTCCTGTTGACTGAGAAGGCCTTAATCTGGACTGACGGAGTCCAGGTGGAGAGTTGGACTTTGAGCCAAGGCGAACGTCTGGCTCATGGTGATCATGCTGGGGTGGGGCACTTAAAGTTAGAGTTAGCTGAGCGCTTGCTCAGAGTCTGGCATTTCACCTTAGCAGTGAACCCACAAGTTTTACGGCTTCAGTCAAGCTTTAGGCAGTTGACACGATCTCATCAGCAAGATCACCAGGAAGTAAGCGAATACGATAAGCAAGTTTGTCCAGTTTGCTTAAGTCCAAAGCCTGCTAATTCAGATGCGTGCCCAACATGCGATCCTGAGGTTGATGTTCCTGCCTCTACTTGGACCTTATTTAAGTTATGGCGTTTTGCACGCCCCTATAAAAAACAACTGCTACTTGGCTTTGTCTTGACGCTTTTATCAACCGGCGCCACGCTCATACCCCCTTATCTCACTATGCCCTTAATGGATCATGTACTGATTCCTTATGAGCGCGGTAATCCAATTGATTTTCATTTGGCGAGTTTGTATCTCTTTGCTTTATTTGGCGCAGCGATCGTTGCATGGGGTTTAGGTTGGTGGAAGACCTATTTGTTGGCATTGGTTAGTGAGCGTATTGGTGCAGATCTTCGTAATACGACTTTTGAGCATTTGCTTAAGCTCTCATTAGAGTACTTTGGGGGCAAACGAACTGGTGATTTGATTGCACGAATAGGTGCTGAGACCGATCGCATCTGCGTCTTCCTCTCACTCTATGCATTAGATTTTGTGACAGATGTATTAATGATTACGATGACGGCGGCAATTTTGTTTTCAATTGATCCGCTCTTGGCTTTGGTCACATTAGCACCTTTGCCATTTATTATTTGGATGATTCATGTAGTGCGTGACAAATTACGTTTTGGCTTTGAAAAAATTGATCGTATATGGTCTGAAGTAACTAACATCTTGGCTGATACGATTCCTGGTATTCGAGTAGTAAAGGCATTCGCACAGGAAGACCGCGAACTAAAACGTTTTGTTGATTCTAATAAACATAACCTACAAATTAATGATCGGGTAAATCGTGTCTGGGGCTTGTTCTCTCCCACAGTGACGCTCTTAACGGAGACTGGTTTATTGGTTGTTTGGGGATTTGGCATATGGCAAGTTGCTCATCAAAAAGTGACTGTTGGTGTCTTGATTGCCTTCCTTGCGTATATTGGCCGCTTCTATGTGCGCTTAGATTCCATGAGCCGAATTGTTTCGCATACTCAAAAAGCTGCAGCAGGGGCTAAACGAATTTTTGACATCTTGGACCACGTCTCTAGTGTTCCTGAACCAATCAATCCTGCCCCCTTAGGTGATGTAAAAGGGCGCATCTCAATGCGCGGCGTAGGATTTCGTTATGGCAACCGCGCTGTTACCAAAGGCATTGATCTAGATATTGCTCCGGGCGAGATGATTGGCTTAGTCGGTCATAGTGGATCAGGTAAGAGTACTTTGGTGAACTTAATTTGTCGCTTCTACGATGTGAGCTCTGGATCGATATCGCTAGATGGGCGCGACATTCGCAGCATTGGCATTGCCGATTACCGCAAATGTATTGGTTTGGTTTTGCAAGAGCCATTTTTATTCTTTGGCACAATTGCCGAAAATATTGCCTATGGCAAATCCGATGCAAGTCGCGAAGAAATTATTGAAGCAGCTCGTGCTGCGCATGCGCATGAATTTATTCTGAGGCTGCCGCTTGGTTATGACTCTTTGGTAGGCGAGCGCGGTCAATCTCTATCGGGTGGTGAGCGTCAGCGGATCTCCATTGCGCGCGCACTGTTGATTAATCCAAGTATTTTGATTTTGGATGAGGCAACTTCCTCGGTAGACACTACGACCGAAAAAGAAATTCAACGAGCGCTAGATAATTTGGTGAAAGGTCGCACTACGATTGCGATTGCTCATCGGCTTTCTACTTTAAGAAAAGCAGATCGCTTAGTCGTTTTAGATAAAGGTGAGATTGTCGAGATTGGTTCACATGAACAGCTAATGGATGCTCAGGGTGCTTACTACACGCTCTATCAAGCCCAATTACGTCATGCTGCAGAGTTGGTGGAGGGCGGTGCTATTGGCGAAAGTCTTGAAGAGCGAAAAGAAGAAAGACTAGAAGTACTAGCTAAAAATATTGGAGGAGGCGTATGAACAAGCCTCATCAACTAGAGCGGGATTCATTAGGTAGGTTGGTATTTGTGGATAGTCACGGTACTCGCCATATTGGGGTTCATCCTGTAAGAGCTTTTCCAATTACTGCCCCCGGTGCTGGGATCGGAATTATGGATCAATCCGGTAAAGAGCTTTTTTGGTATCCAGACGTAGCGGTCATCACAGAGGCCGAGTTAGGATTGATTGAAGAAGAGCTGGCAGCACGCGAATTTATGCCAGTAATTGAAAAAATTACGCATGTCTCTACTTTTGCAACACCCAGTATTTGGGATATTGAAACTGATCGTGGACCCACACGTAT
>CAJARE010000170.1 GCA_903944255.1 uncultured beta proteobacterium | reverse complement strand
GATTCTGATTAATCTTACCCATAGAGGCATTCAGACCAATCGCCGTTCCAGTTCCAAATGCGTTGTCCTGATTAATACCAGCAGACAAAATAAGTTTTTCTGTTGAAGAAAAACCAGCGCCAATTGTTATAGAGCCTGTTGGTTTTTCAGAAACTTTGACATTTACATCAACCTGATCGGGGGAGCCTGGAACATCCATGGTCGTGATATCTGTTTCTGTAAAGTACCCCATACGCCCTAAGCGTTTTTTCGACAGATCAATCTTTTCACTATCAAACCATGAACTCTCAAATTGACGTACCTCACGACGAATCACCATATCGCGGGTTTTAGAGTTACCAGTTACGTTTACTTGACGAACGTAAATACGACGACCGGGATCCACCACTAAAGTCAAATCCACTTCACTAAGATCGCGCCTGATATCGGGCTGAGGATTGATAGTTGCAAATGCATAGCCGTAAGACCCAAGAATCTCGGCGATAGCCTTAGTACTCTCGGTGAGTTTGGCAGAAGAAAAGATGTCGCCTGGCTTAAGCTGAATTAAGCGCATTAGCTCATCATCTTTGCCCAGTAAGTCACCAGCGAGACGGACATTTTTAACGGTAAATTGATTGCCCTCACGAATGCTGATCGTTAAATAAATGCCTCTTTTGTCTGGGGTGATGGATACCTGGGTGGACTCAATAACAAATTCAAGATAGCCACGATTTAAGTAGAAAGAACGAATATTTTCTAAATCGGCAGTTAATTTTTGTTTTGAATACAAGTTATCTTTGCTATACCAAGATAACCAACCGCCCGTCTTTAATTGCATCTCTCCTCTGAGAGTGCTTTCACTAAAGACACTATTTCCAATGAAGTTGATTTCCTGAATCTTTGCGACAGGACCTTCATCGATATTAAAGTAAATTGCAACTTGATTACGCTCGACTGGAGTAACGGTAGCAACTACCTCAGCGGCATACATACCTTTACCAATGTACTGACGCTTTAATTCTTGTTCGGCCTTGTCGATCAGGGCTTTATCATAAAAACGGGCCTCTGCAACACCAACAGCCCTAAGAGATTTTCGAACGACCTCTTGGTCAAACTCCCTCATGCCTGTGAATTCAATACGAGAGATAGTTGGCCGTTCTTCAACAATCACAATTAATACATTACCTTGTGCTTGAATCTGAACATCTCTAAAAAAGCCAGTGCTATACAGAGACCTAATCGCTTCAGCACCCTTCTCATCCGTAAAAGTATCGCCCACCTGGACAGGCAGATAACTAAAAACAGTACCAGGCTCTACACGCTGCAGACCTTCAATACGAATATCTTTAATGACAAAAGAATCTGCAGCCTGGACATTCAAACTCATACCAGCAGTGACAACTAGCAATAGTTGAACCAAAAATCGGGTAAAAATAGGAAGGGGAGAAATCAAAAAATTCAAGGTAAAAGATAGCGTTGCAAATCATTAAACAAGGCTAGGAGCGAGAGAGAAATCAGCAAAAGAAAGCCCAATTTTTGGAACCGCTCTTGCATGGAAATCGAGATTCGCTTACCAGCAACCAACTCCCATGCATCATACAGGAGCTGTCCCCCGTCTAGCATGGGAAAAGGGAGTAAATTCAAAAGGCCGATACTAATACTAATGAGCGCTAAAAAGGCAAAAAAAGGTTGCCAACCAACCTGGGCAGACTTCCCAGCCATATCAGCAATACTCAATGGTCCTCCTAGCTGTTTGATGGAGGTATTACCAGTAAAAATTCCAGCCATTAGCCGTACAGAAACCTTGGTAATCAACCACACGCGATGGCTAGCATATGCTAAGGCATCAATAGGGCCTAATTGCAGCTCTTGCCAGGTCGCTGGAGGGCTAATCATTGGTCTAATTCCCAAGGCCTGCATAGGGTCAGATTCGGGCGTCACCTGAGGTAAATCTCGCGCAGGAAAAGCCTTGGTAAAACTTCCTCCATTGGGGCTTTGCATCTCCAAGGCAAAGCCTTGATGAGCTGTGATCGAATTTAACAAATCCCAACGCAAGGCATTCCAACTGGGAATAGGCTCAAACTCCCCTTGCCGAGTAAGCACTTCATCATCAGATAAATCTTGCCAGCCAACGACCCTATCGCCCTGAGATAAGCCTAATTTTGCAGCAAGGGAATGCTCGGGTGGCGCATCTAAAATGGCTGGTAACTGCGGAACTCCTGAGACGTAAATCACCGCAAATAAAATGACTGCAAGTAAAAAGTTTGCAAACGGTCCTGCCGCAACAATAAAAGAGCGTTGCCATAATTTTTTACTATCAAAAGCATGTGCCTCTTCTTGTGGAGTGATGACTTGTTCACGATCACGCCCGTCTAATAATTTAACGTAACCGCCCAAAGGAATGGCTGCCAACACCCACTCAGTTTGATTGCTTGCTCGATAGGTAAAAAGTGGTTTGCCAAATCCAACAGCAAATCGCAAGACTCGCACACCACAAACCCGTGCGGCCAAAAAATGTCCAAACTCATGAAAGCTCACTAGCACGCCCAAGGTTACTAAAAAAGCAGCTAGAGTAATTAATGCTTGCAATCAAGACTCCTGAGTAAATTTTTTTGCTTGCTCGAACTAAAGCTGAATTGCGCCAATAAAGTCGCTTGCTACTCTTCTGGCTTGTGCATCAACATCTAAAATAACTTCGAGAGATTCAACTGGGCGAGCTTGGATAGCATTCAAGGTTTTTTCTACCACTTTAGGTATGTGTAAATAGGGCATTCCCGCATCTAGAAATGCAGCAACCGCAATTTCATTGGCAGCATTCAGAACTGTTGGAGCAATACCACCCGCTTTGGCTGCTGAAAAAGCAAGTGTCAGGCAAGGAAAACGGTTCAAATCTGGCTCACTAAAACTCAAGGCAGCTAATTGTGCCAAGTTGAGTTGGGCTACACCTGCCTCTATCCTATTAGGCCAAGCTAAGCCATATGCAATCGGTGTGCGCATATCGGGCTGACCTAATTGGGCGATCACAGAACCATCAACATAGCGCACCATCGAATGAACAACACTTTGCGGATGAATGAGAACCTTAATTTTTTCTAAAGGTAAACCAAACAACCAAAAAGCCTCGATGACCTCAAGCCCCTTATTCATCATCGTTGCAGAGTCTACCGAGATCTTTTTGCCCATCACCCAATTAGGATGAGCGCACGCTTGTGCTGGTGTAATGGAAGTTAATTGTTCAAGTGGGGTATCTCTAAATGGACCCCCAGAAGCGGTGAGCCACAATTCTTCAACTCCTAAAGCAGCTTGTGGTGCTTTGGTAAATTGAGGTGGCAGGCATTGGAAGATCGCGTTGTGTTCGCTATCAATTGGGAGGAGCTCACCACCACCAGATTTCATGGCCTGCATGAATAAATGGCCAGACATCACTAAGGCTTCTTTATTAGCCAGTAATACTCTTTTGCCGGCTTTTGCGGCAGCTAAGGTGGGAACCAAACCTGCAGCCCCAACTATGGCAGCCATCACCGTATCGCAACCAGAATCTGTCACCGCAGTTACCAATGCATCTGGCCCATACAAAACTTGTGTACGGATATTTTTTTCAAGTAGTAATGCTGTTAAGCGTGCAGCTCCTTGTGCATCACCAATAACAGCAAGAGCAGGTGAAAATTCAATACACTGCTTCGCCAATAGCTCAACCTGCTTGCTAGCAGTTAAAGCAAACACCTTAAAGCGTTCTGGATGTGCCCGAATAACATCTAAGGTATTAACGCCAATAGATCCAGTTGATCCTAGAATTGAAATGTGTCTCATCATTCCTACACCAGTCCCGCGAGTAAAGCTGCAATTGGCATGCTTGGAATTAAAGCATCGACACGATCGAGCACGCCTCCATGCCCGGGTAACAAGTGACTACTATCCTTAACACCTGCCATGCGCTTTAATTGAGATTCGAATAAATCACCAAATACACTGAATGCTGTTAAGACAGTCACCATCAAGAACATCGGCACCCATCCAAAGCGAATTGCCCAGGCACCAAATAGCGTGGATTCAAACGGTAAATAGAATACGCAGAGTAAAGCGTAACCATAGCAAAGTAATAAGCCACCCAGAGCCCCTTCAATGGACTTCCCAGGGCTAATTTGTGCTGCGAGCTTATGCTTTCCAAAAGCCTTACCAACAAAGTAAGCGCCAATATCAGCAATCCAAACTAAAGCCATCGTACTGAGTAAAAATACTAGACCGAGATCTCGCAAAAAGACTAAAGCAAACCAAGTTGCAGGCAATAAAATAAGGCCGAGTACTACATAAAAAGGCCTCAGCTGATCAAGAGAAACGCGCATACCCTTAGCCAAAATAAATGGGGCCAAGAAAAACCAAAAAATCACCGCTAATAACAATACAGCGAATTGCCAGGCAAGGTTTTGCATGGCTAGTAAAAATAAAATAATCACCAAACAAAATGCAGTATAGATCCAGGCAGCCCGCCCTACCTGAGGATAAAGCAAACGACCCCACTCCCAGGCGGCAGCCAATAAGGCTAGCAAGAAAAATACAGCAACATAGACGGAGGGTAGCCAGAATAAAATTGGCAGCAAGACTGCCAAAAGAATAGTGGCAGTGATAATTCGAGTTTTTAACATGAATTATCTAAAGAAAAAATCAAACTGCTTCACTCATGACTTTTGATGCAAGCTGAGCACTAGTTCGGCCAAAGCGGCGCTCTCTCTGGCTATACCATTCAAAGGCTTTATGTAATTGGAATTCGTCAAAATCTGGCCACAAAACATCCGTGAAGTACAACTCGGTATAGGCTAACTGCCACAATAAAAAGTTGCTAATGCGCTGCTCGCCACCAGTGCGAATAAATAAATCAGGCTCTGGAGCATAAGCCATAGATAAATGAGGCTGCAATAATTCTTCAGTAACCTGCTCTGGCTGCAAGTTTGGATTTGCTGCCAAGCATTGACGCATAGCCTGCAATATATCCCAACGACCACCATAGTTTGCTGCAACCGTAAATGTCAGACTCTTACATCCAGCAGTTTTTTGCTCAGAAAATTGCACCATCTCCTGAATTGAGGAGTCAAAGCGACTGATATCGCCAATGAGGCGTAATGAAATATCATTTTCTGCCAGTTTCGAAACTTCGCCCTTAAGAGACTTCAGAAAGAGTTTCATCAAGAAGCTCACTTCCTCGGGTGGACGGCGCCAATTTTCAGAACTGAATGCAAAGACTGTTAAATACTCCACGCCGATACGACGGCACTCTTCAACAATTTTACGAACCGCGTCTAAACCTTCCGCATGACCTGCTACTCGAGGCAATAATCGATTTCTAGCCCAACGACCATTGCCATCCATAATGATGGCAATATGGCGCGGTATCGCGCTTGCTTGCGGTACAGTGAGGGTTGAACTAGGGTGTATGGTCATAAAGGATGGGAAGAACAGTCTGGCTTTAAACTGTCATGATCTCTTTTTCTTTGTCTGAAATGATCTTATCAATTTCGACTACGGCTTTATCGGTCATCTTCTGAATTTCATCGGTTGCGCGACGCTCTTCATCCTCAGAAATTTCTTTGTCTTTTGTTAAACGCTTGAGATGCTCATTAGCATCACGCCGCAAGTTACGCACTGCGATCTTAGCCTCTTCACCTTCACTTTTCACTACTTTGCTTAACTCACGACGACGCTCTTCAGTCAAAGCCGGCATTGGTACACGAATGACTGTGCCCTGTGACGCTGGGTTTAATCCTAAGTCAGAATCACGGATGGCCTTTTCAACCACAGCAACCATAGTCTTTTCAAAGGGCTGAACGTTAATGGTTCGAGCATCAGCTAATCCAAGACTAGCTACTTGACTTAAGGGGGTTGGATTACCGTAATAATCGACTTGAATATGCTCCAAAATTCCAGGATTGGCTCTTCCAGAACGAATTTTTGCCAAATTGGTTTTCAGTGCGTCAAGAGATTTTTGCATCTTTTGATCGGTATTCGTTTTAATTTCTGCTGCAGACATCAAGCCTCCTATTAAACGTGAACTAAAGTACCTTCAGGTTCACCCTGCACTACGCGCATCAAAGCGCCAGGCTTGAGTATTGAAAATACTTTGATTGGTAATTTTCGATCGCGGCACAAGGCAAATGCAGTTGCATCCATGACCTGTAAATTCTTAATGAGTGCCTCATCAAAGCTAATCGTCTTATACAAAGTCGCTTTAGGATCCTTCACAGGATCAGCACTATAGATACCATCAACCTTGGTAGCCTTGAGCATGATTTCAACACCCATCTCAGCGCCCCGTAAGGCTGCAGCAGTATCGGTAGTAAAGAAAGGGTTGCCTGTACCTGCTGCAAAAATTACAACCTTGCCTTCACTCATCGCGCGAATAGCGCGTGGGCGAATATAGGGCTCTACCACTTGGTCCATTCTGAGGGCAGACTGTACGCGAGCCTCAACACCTTTTTGACGCAATGCATCTTGCAGCGCTAAAGAATTCATCATGGTAGCCAGCATACCCATATAGTCAGCAGTTGCTCGATCCATACCTGCTGCACCACCCGCTACACCCCGGAAAATGTTTCCACCACCAATCACAATGGCCAACTCCACCCCACTATTCACAACCTCTGCAATTTCTGCAACCATGGCGTCGATTGTGACTGGATTGATACCAAAAGCATCATCACCCATAAGGGCTTCACCAGATAGTTTTAAGAGGACTCGTTTGTAGGCTGGCATATCTTATTTTTCCGTAATTTGCCCAGCAATTTACTTGCTTAGCTTATTGATCTTTAAGCGCTTTTTAATTTCTCTGCCAAATTATAAAGGGCTTGGGATAGATCAAAGAAAAGGGCATAGAAACCAAGGTTTCTATGCCCTTTGAGGCGCTACCAAGCTAGCGGGTCATGCCCGAAATAGCTATTTAAGCAGTTGCTTTGGCAGCGGCAACCTGCGCAGCTACTTCAGCCGCAAAGTCGTCCTGACGCTTCTCAATACCTTCACCGACGACAAACATTGTGAAACCCTTAATGTTTGTATTGGCAGCTTTGAGCATTTGCTCGACTGTTTGCTTGTCATTTTTAACAAATGATTGATTGAGCAGGGATACTTCTTTGAGGTATTTCTGGACAGAACCCTCGACCATTTTTTCAACGATCTCAGGTGGGTTGCCAGTGTCAGCAGCTTTTTGAACTGCAACTTTACGCT
>CAJARE010000169.1 GCA_903944255.1 uncultured beta proteobacterium | reverse complement strand
GAATCATCATGTCGCAGAAATGACCGATCTGAGCTATGGTGAGCGCGAACACGTGATGTCGCTAGTATTTGCGGTGGAGGAGGCGGTGCGGCACGTGATGCACCCAGATAAAGTCAATATTGCAGCGCTGGGTAATATGGTCCCTCATATTCATTGGCATGTTATGCCTAGATATAAAGATGACGCTTACTTCCCTGGGTCAGCATGGTCACAAAAGATTCAGCAAACCCCAGTAGCAAATTTAGAAGTAAGAAAACAATTGGCTCAAGACTTGCCTGGGGCAATTAAGTCTGCAATAGCAGCGCTTTTCTAATCATCCAGTGAAAATACCCATGAAATTTTTAAAACAGATTTATTTTTATGCCGCAATGATGTTGGTTGGCTGCTCAACAGTGGCTAACTATCAAGCAAACCTTCAGACCTGGGTCGGTCAATCCGAGCAGGCCTTAGAGGCTGGCTGGGGCATTCCATCATCTATTGTGATTAGCGGTTCCACTAGATACCTGACTTACGCACGAAATGACGGCACGTATGTACAGGGCGGCTATTGGGGTAGGACTGTTACCCCCTTGTATTGCTCTACTATTTTTTCAATTCAAAATAATGTAGTCATACAGGCGCAATTCCAGGGAAATGAATGCACATCTTATTAACGCTGTAGTACTATTTGAATCCATTGAATAGGTAGCGCTACATGCTGAGTGAAGATAGAAAAGCCATGATTGAGGCTGAAGAGCGATTCCGCCATGGGCTAAAGGTGAAGCTAGAGGCGGAGGCTGGGAGCTTGAAATCAGGACTCAATCACCTAGAAGAAGAGGTCAAGCAGGTTGAGAAAAAGTTCTCGGCCAAACTCATGGAGTTTCTCAACTCTTCTGTGGGAATGTGGTTTTTATCATCCGTAGTCATTACCGGTGGTGCTGCTGCGCTTCAGCAAATTCAGCATCAGTATGAAGCTGAGCAAAAAAATAAAGCACAACTAATCGATTACCAATTTGAGATCGGTAATCGTATCCAGAATATGAAGTACTTTTTACGGCATGCGAAAACAGTCGGCGATGCTAAGTCTGCTTTATCTAGCGTATTTAAAAGTAAGTTTCCTTTAAGCCCTACCTTAGAAAATCAAAGTTTATCTGCTCTTTATTTTAATTTGTATCAGCTAATCGATGGAGCTGACAAAGATAAAAGTAAGCGCGCAATTGAAGTGGTTCTAGATCTTGAGGATGCCGAGGTTTCACTGCAATCCCAAAAGAATGATCAAGCTCTGAGCATTGCCGATAAAGAGCGTCTGAGTAAGTTGGTTTCTGACATTGAGAATTTATACATTAAAGGCGCTGGTCAGAAAGGGCGGAATTTCTCTCTATAAGGGTTTTCCCGATTTCTTTGATGCTTACTTCAATCACTATTGAAATAAAATTTCTCATACATTTACTAAATCCGAAGGCTATTTATGTATTCGCTTAGCAAGATCGCCGTAGCGCTGATTTCATGCTTGATTTTTAGCATTGCAAGTGCTCAGCCCGGTGGTGGTAATCGGCCCGAGGCACCAAAAAGACCTCAGTTGCCAAAGGGTATGACGGCAATTGAGCCAGCTGCTCTAGATCTATTAAAGGCAATGACGGATAAGTTGTCTGCTGCCAAGTCTATGCAATTTGAGGCTTTAGTTCTATCTGAGTTCCCATCAATTGATGGTCTTCCAATAATTTATTCAACCGCTGCAAAAGTAGCGCTTCAGCGCCCTAATAAGTTTGATGTAGTTGTCTGGGGTGATGGGCCATCAAGTGAAGTACTATTTAATGGGAAGAAGTTGTTTGCCTACAGTCCTGAAAAGAATCTCGTTGCCGTTAGTGATTGCCCCGATACGATTGACGAAGCAGCAAAATTTGCATATGAAAAGGCTGGCCTATTTTTCCCTGGCGATGACCTCATTCTCTCGAATCCTTATGCGCATTTAACCCAAGGTCTAACGGATGCATTTATTGTAGGAAAGACTAAGCTGGTTGGTGGTGTAGAGACCAATGTCATTGTGATGGCTGGCCGAGAATTGCAGGGTCAAATTTGGATTGGCGTCAAAGATAATCTTCCTTACATGGCGTCTTGGATTTACCTTGGTGATAAGTCTTTGCCTCGAACAACGCTTCAATATAAAAATTGGAAGCTCAATACAAGCATTCCTGAAGCCCGCTTTGATGCTAGCCGATTCTCTAAGGCGCTCACCATCGAATTTGCGCAGCCAGATGCGCCACTTAAATAGATGTATTGGGGACTGATATGAAAATTTTTGCCTATGTTTTATTGGGGTTAGTTGGTTTAATAACCTTCACAGTTACCACTGATGCTCAGGCGTATTGGCATGGTTATCGGGGGGGCTGGCGAGGCCCAGGTTGGGGTGGCGGTTGTTGGCGCTGCGGGCCTGGTTGGGCGGGGCCTGCAACAGTTGTCGCTGGTGCCGAGGTTGTCGAGGGCTCCACATCGCCACCAGTGGTGGTCGAGCAAGCTCCGACCCCTGTTTATGTTCAGCAACCCTCACCGGTAGTGGTTGCTCCCGGACCGTCTGCGCCTGTTGGGTATTCGATTCCGCCAATTGGCTCGACTTTTCCTAATCTATTGCCCGGATGCTTTCTAGCTCCAAGAAATGGTATTAATTTCTACCAATGCCAGGGCTTTAGAATGAGACCCCTCTATGGTGGGAATGCCTTCTACTATCGCGTTGTTCCTGGATGATTAAAACTACCTGCTGAACTGACCCCCAAAAAGTTGCCTCTTGGGCCTGAGGAGCTAATGAAGTTTTTTCAATTCAACCTCTTCAAGGCCTCAAGATACTTCTCGGGGCTGAGTGCTTGACCTTCGCGCTGCGCTTCCCACATGACTTGTCCTAAACATTCCATCATGGCGTGTTGCGCTTCGTGTTCAGAGCCTAATTTCTTGGAGAGTTTTTCTGCAATGGCTTTGATTCCGGGCGGCTGATCAATCGAAATCTGTTCGCTGATGGATAGGTGCATGGATAGATGTAAAAAGGGATTGGTTTCACCGCGTTCAGGCGTGTAGTCTTGTTCGATGGCGCCCTCAGGGTCAGCTAATTGAGTGTGATATTCAGGATGTTTTTCCATCCAATCACTAGCCAGCATCTCCATTGGAGTGAGAATGTGATTCTCGGTTTTCTTTTTCCAGGTGTCACAGAAAAAACGACGTACTTCTTCACGAGTTGGATTAAATATCGCCACGGACTTTTCCTTTGCCAGTTTTTTGTTTGAAGCCGCATAGTGGTTCTACTATGCATTGTGCGCAATCTGG
>CAJARE010000168.1 GCA_903944255.1 uncultured beta proteobacterium | reverse complement strand
TCTGATTCTACGTTTGTTATGGGTTTTATTAGGATCTTCAGTAGCCATTAGCTTGGCTTTATGGGCAACGAACGTTTTTTCTCCACTGATGTTGGCATCCTTGGGTGGAACTGCATTATTTTTATTTGTGTTTACTTCAGCACCAGCTGCACAACCAAGAGCAGTCTTCGGTGCCCATTTAATTAGTGCCCTTATTGGCATCATTGCCTACCAATTATTCGGAGATGCTTTTTGGGTTTATGTGCTTGCGGTAGTGGTGACGATTGCTGTCTTATTAATGGTGCGATGCGTCCATCCCCCCGCTGGAGCAAACCCCCTGATCATGATTCATGGGCATGCTGACTTTATTCATTTAGGAATATCGGTCTTATCTGGCGTTACCATTATCTTTATCGTTGCTTATATTTGGAGTCGACTAGGAGTGGGTTCTACTAAATACCCTGTATCTTGGACGCAACCCTCCCCCCCATCTCTAGAATGGAGCCTTTGGGATAAGTAGTTAAGGTTTAGGGTGCTTAGCTTGATATATTAAAAACCAAAGTCACTTAGAGGAGGATGATCATCTGGTCTTCTACCCAGAGGCCAAAAGAATTTTCGATCTGACTCTTTAATCGGTAAATCGTTGATGCTAGCAAAGCGACGCATCATAAAACCATTGTCATTGAACTCCCAGTTCTCATTTCCAAAACTTCGGGTCCAGTTCCCTGAATCATCGTGACACTCATAGGCAAAGCGAACAGCAATGCGATGATCTGTAAAAGCCCATAGCTCTTTAATGAGTCTGTAATCAAGTTCTTTCGCCCACTTGCGGCGTAGAAATTCTTTAACTTGCTCGCGCCCCCTGGGAAATTCAGAACGGTTACGCCAAATCGTATCTTCGGTATAAACCAAAGAAACTTTTTCTGGATCACGCGTATTCCAAGCATCTTCAGCCATGCGAATCTTTTGAATGGCCGTCTCCTTAGTAAAAGGGGGTAGCGGTAGTTTTTGTTCCATGATTTGTTAGTGCTTTCTGATTTCATTGCGAAGTTATTGATAGGCAAGCTTACTCACTAGATCGCTACTCACAGAGGGCTAATAATTCAATCGCGCACTATTTTGGGGCGATTTTAGAGGGCCTTGTTCAGCGCTGATATGTCATTAAAGCTTCTTAAATAAGGTTTTCATCATTTTGGACAATAAAAATTGATGTTCACTTATTTGGTGCACAGAAAACTTACTCGTTAGGCTTTGGTGCATCCACTGAAGATCTGCCCTTACTAGCTTGATAACAATGGGGCATAGATTTTTTTAATTTGAATCGACTTATTAAAAACCACTTGGAGATACAAATGAATTCATATCGCCCTTTTGATCCTGATAGACCTTTATTTAGTAGTCGCTGTAGTTGTGGCCGCCATGCATCTGATGCAGATCATGCGCTTGACCTATCGGCAAAGATCGATGAAGAAAAAATGAGTGCTGATTTTGTAGAGGCAAGTTTAGTGAAGGCATTGTTTCCTCAAGAAGATCGTAGACGTGCATTTTTGAAGGCAGTTGGTGCTGGAGGTGCAATGAGCGCCTTATCTGGCTTCTTGCCGATTGGATCTTTGCAAGCGATGGCACAAGAAAAAGCACCATTGGAAAAGCCAGATTTAAAAATTGGTTTTATTGCAATTACCTGCGCAACTCCACTGATTATGTCAGACCCCCTGGGCTTTTATAAGAAGCAGGGTCTAAATGTAACCTTGAATAAGACTGCCGGTTGGGCTTTGATTCGCGACAAGATGCTAAACAAAGAACATGATGCATCTCATTTCCTCTCACCTATGCCACTATCAATGTCGATGGGCTTGGGATCTGATCCTAGTCAAATGCGGGTAGCGACTATACAAAACGTCAATGGTCAAGCAATTACTCTAGCCAATAAGCATAAAGACAATCGTGATCCTAAAAACTGGAAAGGTATGAAGTTTGCTGTTCCATTTGAGTATTCCATGCATAACTTCTTATTGCGCTACTACGTAGCAAATGCGGGCTTAGATCCAGATAAGGATATTCAGATTCGTGTAACACCTCCACCAGAAATGGTTGCCAACTTACGCGCTGGCAATATTGATGGTTTCTTGGGGCCTGATCCATTTAATCAGCGTGCAGTCTACGATGAGGTAGGCTTTATTCATATCCTGACTAAAGAAATTTGGGATGGTCATCCATGCTGCGCGTTTGGAACCTCTGAAGAATTTATTAAGAAGAATCCCAATACATTTGCTGCCTTATATCGCGCTGTCCTCAACGCTTCTACGATGGCTCGTGATCCAAACAATAGGCCGTTGATCGCCAAGGTTATCTCTGCTCCTAATTATCTTAATCAGCCAGAGACAGTCGTCATGCAAGTTCTCACCGGTAAGTTCGCCGATGGATTGGGTAATGTTCAAAATGTACCTGATCGTATTGATTTCAATCCGATTCCTTGGTATTCCATGGCGACTTGGATGTTGACCCAAATGCAACGTTGGGGTTACGTCAAGGGAGACGTGAACTACAAAGATATTTCTGAGAAAGTATTTCTCTTGACTGATGCTAAGAAATATATGGGCGAGACAAAGATTGCTATTCCGCCTATGGCTAAGACGGGTTATAAAAAGGACAAGATCATGGGTAAAGAGTTTGATCCTAGTCAGCCCGTTGCATACCTGAAGTCTTTCCCCGCTAGCAAGGCTTAAGCAAGGTCATTCATGAAAAAATTATCTATCAAAGTAAAGGGTGGAATTCTTTCGCTATTGATCTTACTCGTATCTTTATTGATTTGGCATATCTCTACAGTGCCGAAAGTGGTTGTTAATCAAGTGACCGCTTCTGGATCTAGCGAGTACCAAGCACTAATGGGTCAAAGTAGCGGTGGCGAAACTGCACAAAAATCAGGATTTCCATCGCTGACTCAAATGGGGGAGACTTTCTATAAGCAACTTTCACATCCCTTTTACGACAATGGACCAAACGACAAGGGTGTCGGTATTCAGTTGGCATATTCCTTAGCGCGTGTTGGCTTGGGATTTTTATTGGCGATGTTGGTGGCCATTCCTTTTGGATTTTTGATTGGTATGTCCCCATTAGCTTATGAAGCATTCAACCCCTTTATTCAGATACTGAAGCCTATTTCACCGCTAGCATGGATGCCTATTGCACTGTATACGATCAAGGATTCTTCAATCTCTGGGATTTTTGTGATCTTCATATGCTCTGTATGGCCGATGCTATTGAATACTGCTTTTGGGGTTGCTAACGTTCGTAAGGAGTTATTGAATGTTACGAAGACGCTAGAGGTCTCGCCCTTGCGTAAAGCGTTCCTAGTAATTTTGCCAGCAGCAGCGCCAACCATTTTGACTGGTATGCGCATCTCAATGGGCATCGCTTGGCTAGTCATTGTGGCAGCTGAAATGCTGGTTGGCGGAACAGGGATCGGTTATTTTCTCTGGAACGAATGGAATAATTTGGCTATATCGAGTGTAATTTTTGCAATTATCATGATTGGATTTGTAGGTATGTTGCTCGATACTGCATTTGCTAAATTACAAAAGGCGGTTTCCTATGCAGACTGAAAATACATTTTTAAAAGTAGATAATCTCAGTAAGTCTTTTAATATCGATGCACCACCAGTATTTGAGGGCATTAATTTTGAGATCGAGAAAGGTGAGTTTGTTTGCATTATTGGACATTCTGGATGTGGCAAGACCACTATTTTGAATGTTTTAGCCGGCCTTGAAGATGCTACTGGCGGCTATGCCTATATGACTGGTCGTGAAATTAAGGGTCCCAGTTTAGATCGGGGCGTGGTGTTTCAGGGTCATGCCTTAATGCCTTGGATGACCACATTACAAAACGTCGCATTCGCAGTGAAGTCTAAATACCCAGATTGGTCAAAGGAAAAAATTAAAGAGCACTCTAGAAAATATTTGGCTATGGTTGGATTAGTGAATGCAGAAAACAAAAAGCCATCTGAATTATCTGGTGGAATGAAGCAAAGGGTTGGCATTGCTAGGGCATTTGCAATCGAACCAAAAATGTTATTACTAGATGAGCCTTTTGGCGCACTTGATGCTCTCACAAGAGGAGTTATTCAGGATGAGTTGTTGAAAATTTGCAGTGAAACTCAGCAAACTGTTTTTATGATTACTCATGATGTGGATGAGGCAGTTTTATTGGCAGATAAAATTATGCTAATGAGTAATGGGCCAAATGCTCGCATCGCTGAAATTGTTATCAATACTTTACCCAAGAACCGAAAGCGTGCAAGTTTGCACCATGATCCGATGTATTACCCGATGCGAAATCACTTAGTTGATTTTTTAGTCAATCGCTCAAAGGATTTGCAAGCCAAAGGTTCAACTGGAGGGTTGGAGGGTTATCAGCCAATATTAGTTTGCCCAGGGCTACAAACCCCAGTTACCCAATAAATTCAAACATAAAACTAAGGAGAAAAAGATGGATCGTTCAGTGGTTACGCAAAAAATTATTGAGGCAAAAGTACGTAACGGCATGAAGTGGAGTGATATCGCTAAGGCTATTGGTGAGTCAAAGGAGTGGGTAACAGCAGGCTGTTTAGGTCAAATGACCTTTACTAAAGCCCAAGCTGAAGCTGCTGGGAAGCTGTTTAATTTAACCGATGAAGAAATGGCTTGGTTACAAATCGTTCCTTATAAAGGCTCATTGCCAACAGCCGTGCCTACTGATCCCTTAATCTATCGCTGGTATGAAATTGTGAGCGTATATGGAACTACCATTAAAGAGTTGATCCATGAAGAGTTTGGCGATGGCATTATGAGTGCGATTGACTTCTCAATGGATATTCAGCGTGAGCCAGACCCTAAAGGAGATCGTGTCCAGGTAGTGCTATCCGGAAAGTACCTATCTTATAAGACTTACTGAGTAGTCAATAAACAAGCAAAGGCCACCTACGGGTGGCTTTTTTTATCCAAACTGATCCTTCCCTAACAGGTTGCCAGTTTTACCAAGGGCAATTACTTAAACATACCTCTTAAAATCTACAGTAGAGTATTCTTTTTTAGGGTTCGGTATTTGACAATAAGGTTTTGATAATGAGTAATACAAAAGTAGATGAAGTGATCAATGCGCGCATGTCTACAAGGGCATTCACCCAGGAATTGCCCTCACGCGATTTAATTAGCCATATCCTTCAGGTGGCCAGTAGAGCGCCATCAGGAGTAAATACCCAGCCTTGGAAGGTGTATATCCTTGAGGGAAAAATTCGAGATGAGCTTTGCGAAAAAGTCTGTCAAGCCTATGAAGCTGTTTCAAACAATCCTGCTTTAGCAGATGACTATAAAGAGACCTATAGTTATTACCCAGAAAAATGGTTTAGTCCTTACATTGATCGTCGTCGTGAAAATGGCTGGAGTCTTTACGGCTTATTGGGTATAGAGAAGGGTGAAAAGGAAAAGATGTTTTTGCAGCATCAGCGTAATTTCAGATTCTTTGATGCGCCAGTAGGACTCTTTTTTACGATTCATAAAGACTTGGGTACTGGATCTATTCTGGACTATGGAATGTTCCTGCAAAGCGTCATGCTCTCAGCACAAAGTCACGGCTTGGCGACTTGCCCTCAGGCCGCTTGGAATAAATTTAGCAAGATCATCACCCCAATCATTGGTGCTGGTGAGGATGAGATGCTGGTCTGTGGAATGGCTATTGGTTATGCAGATCAGTCCCAAAAGGTAAACACCTTCCAGACCCCCCGTGCACCAGTTGATGAATTTACTACCTGGGTGAAATAGTCTCAGGTATTTTAGGATTATTCACCTAGACTATTTTTTCTTTCTTCATTTGCTCTATTGATTCTTCTGAATAACCTAAAAGTTGATTCAGAATTTCAAAGTTTGAATCTCCCAACTTGGGAGGTGGGCGATTATATTGCGGTGGAGTATTTTGGAGTCTAAGAGGGCTTGCAATGGTGGATATGATCGAGCCATCCTCATACGGCGTATCTACCTTAATCCCTCTGTGAATGACATGTGGATCTGCAAACACCTGCTGATAATTATGAATGGGTCCGCAAGGGACATCGTATTGTTCTAGTATGGTGATCCACTCATTCATGCCTTTTTCAAGCATCGTTTTGGCAAGCTGTGGAATCAGCTCTGAGCGCCCAGTAATTCGGCCTGTTACCTTTTCCCACTTTGGATCTTTAGCTAAATCAGGGCGATTGATGGCTTCGCAAAATCGTTGCCACTGTGTGTCGTTGCCAACCGCAATCACGATCTCACCATCTTTAACTGCAAACACTTGATAGGGAACAAGGCTTGCGTGTGCGTTACCATAACGAAAAGGTACTTTGCCATCAGCAAAGAAACCTGTGATTTGATTGCCGCCTAGAGCAATGATGCCATCTAGTAATGCCATATCAATATACTGGCCAAGCCCTGTTTTATCGCGATTATTAAGCGCAGCAAGAATAGCAATGGTGCTATACATACCAGTCATGACATCGGCAATTGCAATACCCACTTTTTGCGGCCCACCACCAGGCTGCGTGTCAGCTTCACCAGTAATACTCATCATTCCACCAATTGCTTGGAAAACAAAGTCATATCCAGGTTTATGAGCATTAGGACCATCTTGACCATAACCGGTAATAGAGCAATAGACTAATTTGGGATTGATTACTTTTAGACTTTCATAGTCTAGGCCGTAGCGTTTTAGATCCCCAAGCTTATAGTTTTCAATAACAACATCGCTGATCTTGACTAACTCTTCAATAATTTTTTTCCCTTGAGGAGATGAGATATTAAGGGTGAGAGATTTTTTCCCACGATTAGCAGCAGCAAAATAACTTGATATTTTTTCCTCCATATTGATCCATGGAGGACCCCAGGCTCTCGTATCATCACCATACCCAGGGCGCTCTACTTTAATCACTTCAGCACCTAAGTCAGCTAGATTTTGGGTGCACCACGGGCCCGCTAGGATTCTTGAAAGATCAAGCACCCTAACATAGGATAAAGCCCCTGAATTTTTACTGATGGATTTCTGAGAGCTCACGATTAATCAATTTTAATATTTGCATCTGAGATCACTTTAGCCCACTTACTTATCTCAGCATCAACATATTTAGCATACTCAGCTTGGGACATATTGCCAGCATCGGCGCCCTGTTCAGAAAATTGATTTTTGACTTGAGGACTCTGTAGAGCTGCTACAACATCACCAGAAATTTTCTTCAACAAATCTGGCGACATTTGGGGCGGAGCATACATGCCAAACCAGGCGAGAGCTTCAAATCCTTTAAGCCCTGATTCGCTAATGGTAGGAACATTTGGCAATGCTGAGCTTCGAGTTAAAGAAGTTACTCCAAGAGCGCGAAGCTTTCCAGCTTTGATATGGCTCAGAACCCCAGGAATAGAATCAAACATAACTGAGATTTGATTTCCTAAAAGATCATTCAGGGCAGGGGCAGCACCCTTATATGGCACATGCACCATATCAATTTTTGCCATTGATTTGAATAATTCACCTGATAGATGATTCGCACCTCCAGTACCGGATGAACCAAACATCACCTTACCTGGATTGGCTTTGGCAAAAGTAATTAACTCTTGGATACTATTTACTGGAAATGCTGGGTTAACCACTAACACATTAGGCACGCCTGCAACTAGGCTAATAGGGGTAAAGTCTGTACGGGTGTTGTACTTTAAGTTTTTATAGAGGCTTGGGTTGATGACATGATGTGTTGCTGTCACCATTAGGGTGTAACCATCAGGCGGCATATTTGTTAGTTGCTCTGAAAAAATCGTGCCACTTGCCCCTGGTTTATTGTCCACTACAACGGATTGCCCCCATTTTTTTGTGAGTTCATTAGCTAAAACTCGTGCAAGGATGTCTGTGGTTCCTCCTGGTGGAAATGGAACCACAATCTTCACTGGGCCGTTGGGATAATTCTGTGCATATGCTCCGCTTGTGAAAAGGATGAATAGAACAACAAGCGTCTTTTGTAGAAAGTGAGAAAATATTTTCATTGATTACCCCTTAGTTTTCACGGATTCTTGGTTGGAAACTCAACAAGAGCTTCACCTACGGCAACTACTTCATTTCTTTGATTATTAACGCTGACCTCCAATGAGACCCAATGACCTTTTTGGGTTGACTTTAAAGAGGTGATGATGGCGCTTGGCGTAATCGTATCTCCAGGTTTTACTGGCGACTTCCAGCGAGTTTCTAGTCTTCTGTGAATCCCTCCAAGAGGGTATAGCCAATCGGTCAGCATTTTGGAAATGACTCCAAAATTATTCATACCATGCATGATGATTCCTCCAAACTGAGTTTTGCCAAAACTGTTTTTCATATATTCATCATCAAGATGGAGGGGATTAAAGTCCAGGGAGGCTTCACAGAACTCTCGGATGGATTCTCGAGTTGGATGAAAAGACGTCCCAGTAATTTTTTGTCCAATACTTAATTGTTCAAATGCAGCGCTCATGATGTTGGTCTCTAATTTAATTTATACGGTGGATGAGTAGTTAGGCAGGGCGAATAGTCCAGCCTCGACCAGAGCAAATTACTTCATTATTTTGGTTAAAGAAAACGTTATCATGAATGACGAACAGACGATCTTTTTTGATAAATTTATCCAGGGCTCTTGCTTCTAATCTAATGACGTCACCAGGCCTAGCAGGAAG
>CAJARE010000167.1 GCA_903944255.1 uncultured beta proteobacterium | reverse complement strand
TGAAGAGGTCGCTAGATTAAAAGATGGTCAATGGCAAGGCTATTTGGGCGATCAGTTATCGGGCAAAGTATTGGGGGTTTATGGATTTGGCAGGATAGGTAAACAAATTTGTCATTTGGGAAAAGCCTTTGGTGCTAAACCTTTGGTTTGGGGTCGCCAGAGTAGTCTAAAAAAGGCCCAAGAGGATGGCTTTGCAGTCGCAGATTCTAAAGAGACATTCTTTAGTACTAGCGATATCGTCTGTTTACAACTCAGGCTGAATGAAGAAACACGTCACATTGTTACTGCGCAAGATTTAGGCTTAATGAAACCCACTTCATTGCTAGTGAATGCAAGCCGTGCTGAATTAATTGAGTTTGGAGCTCTTGAGGCAGGTCTCAAAAAGGGGCGTCCAGCTTATGCGGCAGTAGATACCTATGAATCTGAGCCTGTGCTGGGTGCCGATCATCCTTTACTCCATTTGCCAAACTGCTTGTGTACACCGCATATTGGGTTTGTAGAAAGAGATAACTATGAGGCATATTTTGGAATCGCCTTTGACAACATTAATGCTTATGCTGCTGGTTCACCACAAAATGGTGTCAGCCAATAAATGATGAAGCTGTATACCTTAAGAAATGGAAGAAAGTAAATCATGGATTTTCATTTAAATAGCGAACAAAAAGCATTTGCAGAGGCTGTATCTAAATTTGCTGAAAAAGAGTTAGCTCCTGGGGCATTAGAGCGTGCGCATAGCCCAAAATACCCTTGGACCATTGCTCAAAAAATTAGCTCGCAGGGTTTGCTAGGCATTACTTTTCCAGAAAAAGATGGTGGCATGGGCGGAACTTTGATGGATGCTGTTATTGCAATTCAGGAAGTCGCTCTGCATTGCCCAAAATCAGCTGATGTGGTTCAGGCTGGAAACTTTGGAGCGATTCGAACCTTTGTTGAATATGCAAACGAGGCACAAAAAGAACAATATCTACCAGATTTATTGGCGGGCAAGAAGATCCTGGGTTTGGGTATGAGCGAGCCCGGTGCTGGATCTGCTGTTACGGAGTTAGCTACTTCCGCAAAAAAAGTAGATGGTGGTTATTTAATTAATGGCTCAAAAGTGTTTTCAACTCATAGCCCCGAGGCCGGTGTCTTTTTGGTGTATGTTCGTTTTGGTCCAGGTCTAGAGGGTATTGGCTCTGTTTTGGTGGATCGTGATGCGCCTGGCTTAACAGTTGGACAGCCTAATAGTTTTATGAGTGGTGAAGAGTGGTCCCAGTTGTATTTTGAGGATTGCTTTGTTTCTGATGGCGGACTGTTACTTGGGCCAGGTGGATTTAAAAAACAAATTAGTGGATTTAATGTTGAGCGAATTGGTAATTCATCACGAGCACTTGCCTTGGGGAGGTATGCATTTAATAAGGCTAAGGAATACGCTTCAGTTCGAGAGCAATTTGGCAAACAAATATGTGAATTTCAGGGAATTCAATGGAAATTTGCAGATATGGCCGTCAAACTTGATGCAGCACAGCTGATGTTATATCGTGCTGCAGTGAATGCCGAAGCTGGGTTACCATCTGCTTATGAAACCACTGCTGCCAAGCTAATTTGTAACAATACAGGGTTTGAAGTTGCTAATGAGGCCATGCAAATTATGGGCGCTACTGGGTATAGCCAAGAGACTTTGGTTGAGTACTGTGTGAGGCGGACGCGTGGCTGGATGATTGCAGGTGGCTCGATTGAAATTTTGAAGAATAGAATTGCAGAAGAGGTATTTGACAGACGCTTTAATCAGCGGGCATCGTAAGAAGTAGTGATTGATTCAATATAAAAAATAAAGAGGCAGACATATGAAATATATTAAGCAATTAGCAATACTTTTAGGTTGTACTTTGATTTTCGTTTCCCATGCTTTTTCTCAGGGTGCAGATAATTATCCGGACAAGCCTATCAAAATTATTGTTTCCTTTACTGCTGGGGGAACGACTGATATTTTGGCTCGTGAAGTTGCAAACCAGATGAGTATTCGCTGGAAAGTCCCAGTGGTTGTAGAAAATAAACCTGGTGCGGCTGGTAATTTAGGTACAGAAATTGTTGGTAGAGCTGCGCCAGACGGTTATTTATTGCTGGCTAATTCGATTGGCCCAATCTCTATTAATCCTACGCTCTTTGGAAATTTGGCAGTGAACCCACAAAAGGCCTTAGATCCTGTTGCTTTGTTGGGAGATGTACCTAATATATTGGTAGTGCCTGCAAGTTCAGGGATTAAGAACTGGAAGGAGTTTCAGGCTTTTGCGAAAGCAAATTCTGGCAACTTAAATTATGGTTCTACTGGAATTGGTACTACCTCGCATTTAATTAGTTTCTTGCTTTCACAAAAGACTGGTATTGAGGCAACTCATATTCCCTACAAAGGAGCCGAGGCAACTCGAGATTTAGTCGCAGGACGTTTGCAGTTTATGTTTGCTACTGCACCGTCAGTGATTCCACTCATTAAGGCTGGACAACTAAATGCAATCGCAGTGTCGTCAAAGAAGCGTATTACTGCGATGCCTGATTTGGTCACCCTGAATGAATTGGGCGTTGATATTGCTACTGGTGCATGGTTTGGTTTATTCGCTCCAGCAGGTACTAATCCAGCGATTGTGAAAAAGTTAAATGAGACCGTTGTTAGTATTTTGGATGAGCCTGCTATTCGTACGAAGTTATTAAGCTTAGGGGCTGATCCAATCCTAATGAATGTTCAGGAATTTACTAAGTTTGTCCGAGGCGATTTTGCATTATGGGCGCCGATTGTCAAAGCGTCTGGGGCAAAACCTGAGTAAATCATGACCCTTTTAGAGGAATTTGGGCGGTTCATTGAAGGTAGTTACCAAACTACCTTCTCTCAGGAAACGCTTAACAGTGCTCGTCGTGCTTTATTGGATTGGCATGGTGCATTAATTGCTGGTGCGGATACTGATGCCGCATCACGATTAAGGGATGCTTACAGCGAGGAGTTTGGTGTAGGGCAATGTTCAGTTTCCGGCAGCCAGAAGAAGGTCTTTGCGAGAGCTGCTGCTTTTATGAATGGCACCATCTCGCATATTGCTGAGTTTGATGACATCTTTAGGGATGGCGCTTACCATCCTGCTTGTCCGACCATTTCTGCTGCGTTTGCGTTAGCAGAGTCTCGTAATGATTCTCTAGACAATTTACTGCATGCCATCATTATTGGCTATGAGGTATCTACTCGTATTAGTAAGGTCATACAGCCAAGCCATTATCGCTACTTTCATACAACAGGAACTGCGGGTGTGTTTGGTGCGGCCGCTGCCTGCGCCTATCTTTTAAGACTGAATGCTACGCAAGCATGTAATGCATTGGCTACTGCAGGTACTTTTGCTAGCGGACTGCAGCAGGCATTTCGGTCTGACTCGATGACTAAGCCGATGCATCCAGGGCATGCCGCAGAGGTTGGTTTAAATGCGGCACTGACAGCGCATGCTGGTATGACGGGTACCCCTGATTTATTGGAGGGCGATGCTGGATTTGGAGCGGCCCTTTGTGAAAATCCTCGATGGAATGAGTTGTTCGATGGTTTAGGCACAAGTTGGAATATCGAGCAGGCGACATTTAAGAATCATGGTTGCTGTGGACATAACTTCCCTGCAATTGATGCAGTATCTTATTTACTCAATGAGCACCACATTGATCCAGAGCAAATTAAAAAAATTCGTGTCGGTGGGTATAAGGCAACCGCTGAGGTATGCCACTATGTGCATCCTCAGACGCCCTTTGAAGCAAAGTTCAGTTTGACTTATACCGTGTCTGCCAGAATTATCTTGGGGCGGGTAAGAGAGCGAGCATTTCTGGAGAAGGCCTTGGCCAATCCTCAGATTTACTCCATGGAAGAAAAGATTGAGTTAGCAGTTGATCCAGAATGTGCTGCTAAATTTCCATTACATCGATCAGCTAAGGTGGAGATAGAGATGAATGACGGCACAATTTATCAGCATCATCAACTAACTCGTCATGGTGATCCAGATGAGCCATTAAGCGATCAAGAATTAGTGGATAAATTTCATGAGTTAGCAGAACCAAGGGTCGGCCTTCAGATCGCTCAGACCCTCTCAGGTGGCGTATTAGGGGGGCAAGGTTTATCGGTTCGAGATTTGGCTAAATTATGGTCAAAAATGAGTTATTGAGCCTTTCAATCATTAAAATATCCTCAGTACACCATTAGGTAGAAATCATGAATTTAGGTCGCTTGCAACTACCCTCTCTACAGAATCAAGTCACTCCAGAAGAGTGGCGGGCTCGCGTCGATTTAGCGGCATGTTATCGCTTGATAGCCCATTATGGAATGTCAGACATGATGGCAAATCACATTACGATTCGTGTCCCAGGTGAAGAGGACGCATTTTTAACGAATCCCTATGGAATGATGTATGAAGAAATGACGGCTTCTTGCTTTCTGAAGATTAGTCATGATGGTGAAGTATTGTTTAAGCCAGATTTTGGAGACTTAAATTATGGCTTCAATAAGCCAGGATACATACTGCATAGCGCTGTTCATAAGGCACGCCCTGAAGTAGATTGTGTTATTCATACTCACACACCTGCTGGCATGGCTATTTCATCCCTGAAGTGTGGTTTGCTACCGATCAATCAAACATCCATGCGCTTTTTAAAGATTAGCTACCACGACTATATGGGTGTAGTGCTGGATATGACAGAGCAAGAAGTGTTATTGCGTGATTTAGGAAATGCGGAAGCAATGATTTTACGAAATCACGGTTTACTAACTGTTGGTAGGACAGTCGGTGAAGCATTTAATTGGATGCATCGTCTTGAAATGTCTTGTCGAGCTCAGTTAGCGGCGATGGCTTGCAATACACCGCTACAAGAAGTGCCAGCAGCCATATTAGAAGAGACCTATATGAACTATCAACCTCAAACTCGTCGTCCATATGGTTTGATGGAGTGGCCAGGCTTGTTAAGGTTTGTAGAGCGTATGGATCCGAGCTTTAAAGACTAACTTAAGAATTATGAATTTGAGGTAGCATCGCCTGTTGAGGGTTAAGCATGTGGCCCTGAATAGATAGCAGTCAGTAAGTAAAAAATAAAAATACAAAAGCGTTATCGCTAAACATTGGAGACATCAATGCAGAACATCTTATTCCAGAGAGGAAGCTTTGCGCTTCTCTTGCTCTGTTGCTCATTTTGGGTAAGTGCACAAACTTATCCAAGCAAGACCATTACCTTGGTTGTCCCTTTCGCCCCTGGGGGGAACGTCGATGTCATTGCAAGGTCAATTGCACCTTCTTTATCGAAAGTTACCGGCCAATCAGTTGTAGTTGAAAATAGGGCTGGAGCGGGTGGCTCGATTGGATCAGCTTATGTAGCCAGAGCAGAGCCCGATGGACATACCTTACTCGTTGCAACCACGAATACGATTTCAGTATTGCCTTATATGTTGAAATCCCCCCCGTATAAGCCAGACGGTTTTGAGCCAATTGGCCTAGCAGCAGTTTCGCCATTGGTATTGGTAGTGCGTAAAGACGATAAACGTTTCACAGATGCTAAATCTGTTTTACAAGCTGCTAAAAATGAACCAGGGAAGGTATCAGTCGGTCATGCTGGTCAGGGCACATCGAATCACATTGCTATTTTGCGAATGGAAGATGCTACTAAAGCCAATTTTAATGTCATTCCCTACAAGGGATCGGCCCCTGCATTAACCGACTTGATGGGTGGTCAGATAGATTTTGTTGTCGATCAAATTACTAGTTCTAAGCCTTTTGTAGACTCTGGTAGCTTGCGAATTTTGGCTGTACTTTCTAGGGAGAGAGATCCTGGATTGCCTGATTCACCTACCTTGCGTGAGGCAATGGGTGTTGATCTTGATGCCAGTACTACAGCAGGTATCTTGGCCCCATTAGGTACCCCGCCAAATGTAGTGAAATCACTCAATGCATCTCTCAGGAAAGCGATCGATGATAGCGGAGTCCGTGGACGTTTAAGGGTATTAGGTAGTACTGCTAAATCATCTACCCCTCAAGAGTGGGCTGCCATGTTGAATCAAGAGGCTAGCAATTCCCAAGCTTTACTTCAGGCCGGAAAAATTAAGGCCGAATAATTGATATGACTCGTAATTGTTTGCCCCCAAAAACTGATTACTCTTCAGTCAATTTTTTAGTTCCAGCTGGTGCTTGTGATAGTCATGTCCATATCTTTGGGCCTTTTGCCCAGTTTCCGTTAGCAGAGGATCGTAGTTATACCCCTCAAGAATTTTTGCCTGATCAATTTATCGCTCATTTAGATCGCATTGGTTTTGCAAGAGGTGTTTTAGTTACTGCAAGTGTTTGTGGAACGAATAATGGCTCTTTGTTGCAGGGCCTAGAACAATACCCTGATCGTTTTAGAGGGGTTGTCGTGCCCGATATCAATGTAACGGATCAAGAATTAGACCGTTGGCATGCATTAGGAGTGAGGGGCGCTCGTTTTAATCTACTTCAAATTGATGGTAAGCCCATGTATCGCAATGGGGTTGGTCTAGAAGTTTTAAAAAAATTAGCGCCAAAATTTGCCGAGCGGGGCTGGCATGCTCAGATTTGGGCTCATGCACCAGATTTACCAGAACTAGCGCCACAACTTCTTCATTTGGGTTTGCCATTAGTGATTGATCATATGGGACGTATGAATACCAGCCACGGAGTCAATCATCCCGGCTTTCAGTTTCTATGCCGCTTATTAGCTGAAGACAAAGGATGGGTAAAAATTTCTGGAGCGGATCGTATTGGTGATATCAGTACTGGGTACGTAGATGTTGACCCTTTTGCAAAAGCACTTTTGGCTGCTAACCCTGAAAATGTGGTTTGGGGTACTGACTGGCCACATATTAATTATTTTGATTCTGCTCTCGTTCCAGACGATGGCAATCTAGTGAATTTGCTATCTCGATGGATCGACCAGCCACAAGACCTAGAGCGAGTTTTAGTTGCTAATCCTGCGCGCCTTTATGACTTCCCAAAACTTTAAAACACCTCTGCGGATTCTGGTTAGCCCAAAATCATTTATTGATTTGCAAAATCTCATCAATAGGGAATCTGATTTAGCTATTAAGTTGCTCAATAGCGAAGAGCAAAAACCAGGCGTTCAATTTGATGCTGCTTTGATATCACGAGACGTAACTGCTACCTCTACAAAGCAAAAAATCATTCCATCAACCCAGTCTTTTTATGATTTACTCTTAAATGCTTCGAATTTGAAGTGGGTGCAGCTGCATTCTGCAGGAGCTGATCGTCAAATCTATCTTGATCTCATAAAACAAGGTGTGACCATCTCCGGTTCATCGGGCGTTAATGCTCCGATTGTGATGCAAACTGCGATTACTGGCATTCTTATGTTGGCACGACATTTCCCAAAAATGTTACAAGCCCAAGCTGAACGTCGTTGGGATTCCTT
>CAJARE010000166.1 GCA_903944255.1 uncultured beta proteobacterium | reverse complement strand
GCAACCCGTAAAGCTAGTCAAAATGCAATTGAAGCCTTAGCTCCTGCTGTTCCTGAATTTATGGGCGGTTCAGCAGACTTAACTGGTTCTAATTTAACCAATTGGTCTTCTTGTAAAGCAGTGCGCGGTGATCAATGGGGCAACCATATCAACTATGGTGTTCGTGAATTTGGGATGAGCGCCATCATGAATGGTATCGCTCTGCATGGGGGATACATCCCATTTGGCGGGACCTTCTTAACCTTCTCAGACTACAGTCGTAACGCATTACGCATGGCGGCTTTGATGAAGTTGCGCAGCATTTTTGTCTTTACGCATGACTCAATTGGCCTGGGTGAAGATGGCCCAACCCATCAATCTGTTGAGCAGGTCGCCAGCTTGCGGCTCATCCCCAATCTGATGGTCTGGCGTCCTTGTGATACCACCGAGAGTGGGGTTGCCTGGGGTGCAGCAATCGAGCGTAAGAATGGGCCAAGCGCTTTAATCTTTAGTCGTCAGACCTGCCCATTTGTTTCTCGTAGTGCTGCCCAAGTAAAAGAAATCGCTCGCGGTGCTTATGTCTTGCGTGATCCAAAGTCTACCAAGATAGATGCTGTGATGATTGCTACTGGTTCTGAAGTAGCTCTTGCTCTTCAAGCTGCGCAGCAGTTAGAAAAGGACGGTATTGGAGTGCGCATAGTCTCTATGCCTTCTACCACGGTCTTTGATCAACAAGATGCCGCCTACAAAGCAAAAGTTTTACCAGCGAATATTCCGCGTATTGCGGTTGAAGCAGGCGTCAGTGATTTTTGGTGGAAGTATGGATGTGCTGCTGTGCATGGAGTCGATACTTTTGGAGAGTCTGCGCCAGCGCCACAGCTCTATGAGTATTTTGGTTTAACAAGTGATCAGATTGCAAAGACTGTGAAACAGTGCGTTGCACGGAAATAAATATCAAGCCATCATCAAAGATTAAGCATTAGTAAATTTAAAATAAGTTAGGGGAATGGAATGACAATTAATGTCGCAATTAATGGTTATGGTCGCATCGGACGCATGGTATTGCGTGCCTTATATGAAGATCAGGTCAATGGCAAACCTAGGCGAGATATTAAGATCGTTGCGATCAATGCGATGGGTGATATCGCAATTAATGCCCACTTAACTCAGTACGATTCTGCGCATGGACGCTTTCCAGCCCAGGTTTCAGTTGATGGTGATTGCATGGTGGTGAATGGCGATCGCATCAAAATGTTCTCTACTCGTAATCCAGCAGAAACCCCATGGGGTGAATTAGGCGTTGATTTAGTTTTAGAGTGCACTGGTAAGTTCACCTCTAAAGAAAAAGCCATGATTCACATTCAACAGGGTGCGAAAAAAGTATTGATTTCTGCTCCTGGTGAAAAAGATGTGGATGCTACGATTGTTTATGGCGTGAATCAAAATGTATTAAAGCCAAGTGATGTAGTGGTATCAAATGCAAGCTGTACTACTAACTGTTTGGCACCCTTGGTCAAACCTTTATTAGAGAAGATTGGCATTGAGTCAGGCTTGATGACCACGATTCATGCGTTTACCAATGACCAAGTATTAACCGATGTTTATCACAAGGATATGCGCCGGGCGCGCTCAGCCGTAAGCAGTATGATCCCAACAAAAACCGGTGCAGCCAAAGCCGTTGGCTTAGTCTTACCAGCGCTTGCTGGTCGCTTTGATGGTTTTGCGATGCGGGTGCCCGTCATTAATGTGTCTGTTGTGGATCTAACCTTTGCTGCTAATCGTGCGACTAGCGTAGATGAAGTGAACTCCATTTTGAAGGCGGCTAGTGAAGGTGAACTGAAGGGTATTTTGGGCTTTAATACCCTGCCACTGGTTTCCATCGACTTTAACCACGACCCTCGTCCAAGTATTTACGACGCTTCACAAACTCGCGTTTCTGCTGATGGAAAATTGGTCAAGGTATTGGCTTGGTATGACAACGAATGGGGTTATTCAGTCCAAATGCTCAATGCTGCCGAAGCCTTAATGGCGGTTAAGTAAGTAAAAGTCAATAAAAGTAGTTAAAACTCACTAAAAGTTACTGAAATTGCACTAGATAGTGATGCTGATATAAAAAAAGACCTCGATTTGAGGTCTTTTTTACATTAATCATCCCTCAAAGGGGCTAATGCCATCTATTTTTGCTTATTTCGGCAGTTTTTCTTCAGGCAATGGCCATACATGGCCAAAGAATGCTCTTGGAGCTTAAATCCAAGGTTTTTAGCGATATCTCTTTGCCTTTTCTCAATTGCCTCATCTACAAACTCCTCAACATGACCACAGTCAAGACAAACTAGGTGGTCATGATGGTTTCCTTCATTGAGTTCGTAAATCGCCCGACTATCGCCTTTGCTGGACTCAAAATGGCTGCGAAGTAAAAGCCCTGCTTGCTCAAATTGGGTTAACACTCGGTATACAGTGGCTAAGCCGATTTCTTGGTCTTCTTTAGCAAGTGCCATAAAGACATCTTCTGCACTGAAATGAGTGCCCCCGTTTTGATGAAAAAAATCCAATATTTTCATACGAGGACCGGTGGCTTTTAGACCGATATCTCTTAAATCTGCTGGTGATGGGTTTTGGTTCGTAGTCATGGCTTTGGGAGCTAAAATCAAGATCTTAATGATACGTCTAGCCATGCAAAATTGCCCTGTACTGTTTAATCGCTTTTTGAACCCTTTTTTAAAGAGGTTCTATGCTTCCCCACGGCTTGGCTTAATGGCTTTGGCTTTCTTGGGATTTTTAAGTCTGGGAGGCTGCACTTCTGCAGTGGATGACCATCAGCGTGCTTGGATGAATACCATTTTTAGGCCTTATGTTCCTGACGTCGTGCAAGGTAATTTTATTTCCAGTGAGCAGTATTCCAAGTTGAAGTTGGATATGACGCGCGAACAGGTTCGTCAAATTTTAGGCACCCCCTTATTGGCAAGCTATTTCCATGTCAATCGCTGGGATTATGTTTTTGAATTCAAACGCGCTGGTCAAGTGATTGGAAAAGAGCGTCGTGTAACCGTCTTTTTTGATGGCGATAAATTGGTGAAATTCGAGGGTGATGCCTTACCAACCGAAATAGAGATGGTCGCAGAAATTGATAACTATGCAAAACAGAAGCGCTCCTTCTGGGAAATTTTGACTGGTAACAATAAGCCACCGGTAACAGTGCCTTTGCAGCAACCAGAGTTGTTGGTTCCTAGTCCCACTAATAATTTGCCTCCAGCAACAAAGCCGGCCGAGATTGCGATTCCTAAGCCTGCCGAAAGCTCTGCTCCAACAACGAACTTAGTAACAGAATCGGCGGGGTCTGATAAACCAACCCCGTTGAAAACCCAGTAAGAAAAAATCTTAAGCAGTTTGTAATTAATACTTTAATGACAGAGCGAAGAAATCCATGATGAAGATTGCAATAGCTGGTGCCACAGGTCGCATGGGCAAGATGTTAATTGAAGCCGTTCTGAATACGCCAGATGCTCAATTGGTGGGCGCACTTGAGCATGCCTCATGTCCGCAGTTGGGTGAAGATGCAGCTGCTTTCTTAGGCAAAAAAACGGGTGTGTTGATTTCTGCAGATGTAACTCAGGTATTGAGTGGCGCTCAGTTCTTAATCGATTTCACAAGACCTGAAGGCACGATGGCCCATTTGGCGGTTGCTGAAAAAACGGGTACCAAGATGGTGATCGGCACAACCGGTCTGAGTGCAGAACAAATCGCCAGCCTGAAGACTGCCTCTGCAAAGTTAGCCATCGTTTTTGCTCCCAATATGAGTGTAGGTGTAAATGCGACCTTTAAGTTATTAGAGATGGCCGCAAAAATGTTGAATGAAGGTTATGACATTGAGATTGTTGAGGCCCATCACCGTCATAAAGTAGATGCCCCTTCCGGTACTGCACTCAAGATGGGCGAGGTAATTGCTGATTCCCTTGGTAAAAAGTTGGATGATGTTGCAGTTTATGCAAGAGAAGGCCATACCGGTGAACGTAAAGAGGGCACGATTGGTTTTGCCACAATTCGAGGCGGCGATATTGTTGGTGATCACACTGTCTTATTTGCTGGTGAGGGCGAACGTATCGAAATTAGCCATAAATCATCCAGTCGCCAATCTTATGCACAAGGATCATTGCGTGCAGCGCGCTTCTTGCAAAATCAAACTGTAGGCCTATATGACATGCAAGATGTTTTGGGTTTGCGTAAGTAGCCATTGAATTAAACCTATAGAAGAAAAGAGCTGTATTACATGAGCAAGGATTACGACTACCGTCGCATTGAAGCAGCGGCTCAAGCCGATTGGGATAGCGTCAAGGCCTATCAAGTATCAGAAAGCGCAGTCGATGCCGCTGGTCAGAAAAAGCCAAAATATTACGCTTGCTCGATGCTGCCTTATCCATCTGGGAAATTACACATGGGCCATGTGCGTAACTACACCATCAATGATGTGATGGCCCGTCAGTTGCGTATGCAAGGTTATAACGTCTTGATGCCAATGGGTTGGGATGCTTTCGGTATGCCAGCTGAAAATGCGGCGATTCAGAATAAAGTTCCACCTGCGCAATGGACCTACGACAACATTGCTTATATGAAAAAGCAAATGGTCGCAATGGGTCTTGCAATTGACTGGTCTCGCGAAGTGGCGACTTGTAGTCCTGACTACTATCGATGGAACCAGTGGCTCTTCTTAAAGATGTTGGAAAAGGGTATTGCTTATCGTAAGACGCAAGTAGTTAATTGGGATCCCATCGATCAAACTGTCTTGGCGAATGAGCAGGTCATTGATGGCCGCGGTTGGCGCTCTGGTGCATTAGTCGAGAAACGTGAAATTCCTGGCTACTATTTCAACATTACTGCTTATGCAGAACAGCTACTAGATGGTCTTGATGGATTGGGCTGGCCTGAACGGGTCAAAACGATGCAGCAAAATTGGATTGGTAAAAGCCGTGGAGTGCGTTTTGCTTTCAAGCATCAAATTGCTGATAACCATGGCAATTTTATTCAAGATGGCTTGCTGTATGTATTTACTACTCGCGCTGACACCATCATGGGCGTTACTTTTTGCGCAGTTGCTGCCGAGCACCCATTAGCAACAAAAGCGG
>CAJARE010000165.1 GCA_903944255.1 uncultured beta proteobacterium | reverse complement strand
CCCTGTCTAGAGGCGTGGGAGATTCGATTGTTGATGAGTTATCTCAAAATCTAGACTTTGTTCCCCCCAACGATGAAATCGCAGAGGTTGATGAAATCATTATGAGAACCGATATTGGGCCTACACAAAAAACCCAAATTATTAATTCAAGACGTGGCCAGGGGGTTTTCAAAGCACAAGTCAGACAAATTGAGAGGGTTTGCAGGGTTACTAAAGTAGCAAATCCAAGGCACCTCATTGCAAGCCACATTAAGCCGTGGAAAAAGTCGAATGATGCTGAAAAAATTAGTGGCTATAACGGTCTACTACTAGCACCCCATATCGATCATTTATTTGATAAGGGATTTATTTCTTTCGAAGGAAATGGCAATTTAATTTTATCAAGCCAATTAGATAGTTCCGTACTGGATAAATGGCGCATTGATAAAAACATTAATGTTGGCAGCTTTAGGAATGAGCAGCAACAGTTTTTGGAGTATCACAGGGATGTGGTGCTGGTTTAGGATGCAAATAACTAGGCTAGGTGATCAGCTTTGGATGCAAATCAACAATTAGTTTATCAATATGTCAATTCCTACTTAATCTTGAATATCAAGCTCTTTAACACGCTTCCTAAAAACTTTATCCAATCGCTCCAAGCTATCAGCCAACCAAGAGAATTGATTTACCCAATCAGATTCGTTCATTATGTCGGCATTGTCTTTAAATATACTTACATATGATTCTTTATTTTCAGGTAATTCCTTCCATTCCAATTTCCCTCCAAACTCATTTTCAATAGCTTCTTTTTGAGTATAGAGGGCGTTATATACGGCTTTATTAAAAAAAGTCTTACAGTGAAAAGCGGCGGCTATACGTTCTTTGTTTGAATTGACCTTAGCAGCAAGCCAAAATCCACTTCTGCCAATTGCCATATTCATCCAGTGCTGTGGCAAGCCCTTTTGAGGGCGAATAGCTCCTTTACGCTCTAGTAAAAATTCCCTAAAAGCGGTCCAGTAAGCAAGTTGCTGCTGCTTAACGTTAGACAGCTCACCACTATGTTGAGCAGCCTCTCGCACATTCTTTGTCCACGTATTGGGGCGAGATACGATATTAAATTTAGGGGCTGGAGGTGAGTTGCCGATGCGCCAAAGCTCCACCTCCAATCCAAAAAAGCTGTAATCCTCCTCTGTAGCCTCATTAAGCCAATCCATTGCCGCTCTATGCTCATCGGTAAATTTAGAGGCAATCCAAATAACTGTTTTGACGTTAAGACCAGCGGCGTATGTGAGGATTTGCCCAAGATGACTATGGTTGGTTTTTTCAAGTTGATTTTCTATAAGCACTGAGTCTTGTGTAAATGCGTCCTTACACAACATATCCGCACGATATGGACCGACAAACTGCTCCATAGCCGTACTCTCTAAGTCCATTCCTAAAGTCTCACTGAGTGCCTCTAAGTTGTCTGCCTTTGATAGCCAAGGAGTAAAGTCTGTCGCTTCATTATTCCAAACTGTTCTTAAATCAACACGTTCAAGTTTTCCTAGTGTCATAGCAAATATCCTTTTTACTTTTTATACTGCTGAACCAACCCCTTAATTGTTGCGCTGGACAAAATAGCTGTATGCGGTATTAGTACATAACTCCATGGCTTACCATGTTTATGTGCTGCTTCATGTCTACTGGCATTTTTACACCACTCAACAGCGGCTGATGATTTAGCAAGGACATTAAAATCATTCATCTGATTCAGTTGTTTTGGCTCAAACAGAAATTTCCCATCATCTGTTTCAACTACAAAATCTGGTTCATAGTTAGCGGTAGAGCCTTGTTCATCTCTATAGTTAATCTGAAATTGCTCTCGACTTGGCTTAAACCATTTATTGCTAGTTGTATCATTTTCAAGCAGGCTAGCAAATGCCCTCTCAGAATCAGAGCCAAATTTTTGAATTGGATATAAGCAGCGTTTAAAGTCGCCAAATACCATACTTCCAATTTTGTCTTTCTCACCAGCAAGCAAGGGCTGATGGACGTTACGGACTTGTTCGTCTCCATTTGTAATGTAGGAGCAATTAGCAAGGCTTTGATAACCACGACTTACTAGCACTTCATAACCTTCGTCTACCTCTTGCCACCACTTATCACGCATCTGAGCATGAATAAATTTCGCAAAGGTCAGATGGTAGTACTTAACTACATTTAATATATCTTCATCACTTGTTAAGTAACTTCGTAGCTTATCAATCACTTGACCTGATAACTTGTACAAAATATCAGCATGGTCGTCGTAGCTAATGTCATCAAAATCAACTAAGTTATGAACGATGTAATTTTCAAGTCTATCTTCCACGGATAGCATTCCATGAGCCTTGAGTGTTTCACGGGCATTGGTACGTAAAAACTGAATTAAGATATTTTGGTCAACAGGAAGCTGGGTGACTGAGCTAGTGTCTAAATCAAAGTCATGAAACCCTGTTCTAACAACGCCCTTAGGTCGCACGTCTATGCGTGGAATACTGATAGAAAGGGCTATGAATTTTTGTAAACTTTGTTTCACTACTGCTGCAATATCTGGCTTTGTAGTTAATTCTTCTATTTCGCCTTGTGCTGCGGTATAGGTAGCCTCATAAGCATTGGTCACTTGTTGAATAATCTTATCTTGGGAAGCCACATCAACCAATGACTCTAAGTTAGGAACTTCAGATACTTTTCTTTCATTATTCTTTAGTAGCTCTACTAACAAATTAACAACGTCCCTCTCCCCTTTAGTCTTTAACTCAGGCTCTTGGATTTTCAGCGTAAATTGCTCGTCTACTGGAAAGTCAGCTACTGGTCTGCCTATTAACTCCTCGATGGCAACAGTTGAAACAGTGATTGCTTTCTTACCTACCAAGCTCACATCTACACCTATGCGAACTACTGCTTTAATGATTGAGCCAGGCTTATTTGCTTCAGTAATGATGGCATTAAAGCGGTCATGTGCAATAATCGTTAAACGATCAACGGCTGAAACACCCATCCGCTTTCCATAAGGCAATCGCAATCCACGCCCAATACTTTGCTCTACAAGCGTCGTTGAGTTAGCGGCACGAAGGGGAACTATTGTGTATAAGTTTGTCACATCCCAGCCTTCTTTTAGCTTTTCAACGTGAACAACTATCTCAGTAGGCTCAAGCGGGTCCTCAACAGCTAGTAATCTAGCAATAGTTTCATCGCTCTCTTCGCCACGTTGATTAGAATGGACTGTAATGATCTTATCTTTATATTTTCCGCCAAAAAAATCATCCTGTTTAACCCGCTCCACAATCTTATTAGCGTGTACTGTATCTTTAGCTACGATCAACATGAATGGCTTAACAATAGGTAAGCCATTATTTCTAGCGTATGTCTCTAGTTCAATCTTTGTGTCTTCATGTATTACTACGCCGTCAGAAATTTTGAGTAACTCCAACTCTTCTTCGCCATACATAGAGGGATTAAAATCCTCTCTTGTAGCTACGGCAGGCTCTTTTACAAAACCATCAGCAATGGCATTTGCTAATGGATAGTCGTAAATAATATTTTTAAACCGTGTTGGGGTTGTACCACTCTCTATTTGAGGTGTAGCAGTTAGCTCAAGCCCAAGCATCGGCTTTAGTTCATTGATTGCTTTAAATCCAGCACTTGCTCTATAACGATGACTTTCATCCATGATCATTACCAAGTCATCAAGACTTGATAAGTACTCAAAATAACTTTGTCCAATATATTCAGATAAACGTTTAATACGAGGCGCTTTACCACCACGTACCTCACTGCTAATCTTCGCAATATTAAAAATATTAATAGATATTTGATCGCCAAACAAACTGCCAGCACTAACGTTAATGCCACTATCATAGTTATCACCGGTGATGATTCTCGGGGCATTATTAGCAAATTCTTGCAACCCATTCAAAACATATTTTGGAGAGGCTGGAGAAAAATCTGTAACTAATTTGTTGTATATGGTTAAGTTGGGAGCAAGTACAAAGAAATTACAAACACCATACTGCGTATAAAGGAACGAAATGAATGCGCCCATTAACCTTGTTTTACCAACACCTGTTGCTAAAGCAAAACAAAGGGACACAAAATCACGATCAAAGTCCAATACTTGTGGAAACTCAGTTTGTATTTTGGTTAACTCTTTGACTAAGTCCCCACCTTTAGCTGGCGGGTTTAACTCAAGCACTCGTGCCAATATTTCTAAAGAGTCACGCTGAGGCTTTCGTAGACTTAAACGAGAGCTAATAGTATTAACTAATCTTTTTGATTTTTCGTCAAGGCTGTAGAAGGTATTCATGTTCCTGTCCGCTATTCGTTATCAGCAGCAGGAATATCAAAAAGGTCAGCTTCTTTACTGGCGGCTTTCTTCCTAATTGGCTGAGGTTCTTCTATAATATCTGCTTGTGGCAAGTTACTAATGTTTAAACTGTAATCATCTTTACCCCATTCGCATTTAGACATAACTGCGTTAGGAATTTTCTTGATAGTTAGATTAGAAAGTTTGCCATTTAATAACTTGTCAGCAACTCTATATGCCGCACAACAAATTAACAATGTTCTATTGCTACCAACATCTTCCGATAGAGCTAAAAGCTGCTCTTCTGTAAGAACTTGAGTGGTGACATAGATAAAATCACTTTCAGTTGAAAACCCGTGATTCCACCATTCAGTTTCACTTGGGTTATAAGTAAAACCTTCATGCTTACATATAGCTGCGGCTAACATATTTGAGTCGTAGGTCTTGTTAATTACCCACTGACCCCATTTGTCTTTTTCTAAAAGTGATGGTGCTAGCTTATAATAACGGAAGCCGCCGCCGCCTTTCCACTCAAAAATATTAGAAACTCCAGCATGGTCAATATTATCAATAACCATTTGTAATCTTGGGATGACATGTGTTTGACAATGATCCCCCAATTCAATCATGATCCATCTTCTGCCCATCTTATGAGCAACAGCACCAGTAGTCCCTGACCCAGCAAATGAATCTAAAACAATATCCCCAGAATTTGTTGCTAAGGTTAATATTTTAGCGATCAACTTTTCAGGTTTCGGTGTATCAAATATATCTTCAGTATTAAATTGTCTGACTTCCTTTTTTGCGTCTTGATTATGACCAACCTCTTCATGTAACCAAATAGTCAATGATGTAACGCCGTCCTTAACATCAGTTAAAAATCTTTTGAACCGTGGCACATTACTGCCATCCTCACCAAACCAAACTCTATTTTCCGCAATAAGTTCTTGTAACTTTTCTTTAGAAAATCTCCAACAGTAGCCTTTAGGAGGATTCACTACTCTTCCGCTTGGAGTTGTAATTGGGTAATCAGTATTTACGTTATATGTTTTAACTGATAAATCGCCTGAAGTCCAAACACCCCTAATGTCGTTATCAGGAT
>CAJARE010000164.1 GCA_903944255.1 uncultured beta proteobacterium | reverse complement strand
AGCCAAGGATGCTGCGGTTTTTGGCCTTGAAATCCCCGAGCCATCAGAGCCCGATCACTTCGAGGTTGAACCTGCAGCATGGCCATCTTAGGTGCTAGAGCGGGTTTGGTATTCGTGAAACTGTACTTTATCCCGGTTCAAGATAACGCCTTACCTGCTAATGTTCGTATGGTTCCTAACTGGTAATGTGATGAGCATTGTTTGGCCTATCCTCTACGCGATTTTTATATGGTGGTTTAGCACTGGGATCATTCTTTTGCTAAACCAGCGCAATCCTTCGACCTATAAAAATACCTTTTGGGTAAGCGGCATGGTGTTGGCTTTAGCTTTAGTCGGATTAAAAACAAGCGCCAATTTAAGTACGGTAGCCGGTGCTTATTGTGGCTTTACCTGCGCTATTTTGGTTTGGGGTTGGCAAGAAATCGGCTTCTTATTTGGTTATGTGACTGGTCCTCGTCGAGAGCCATGTCCAGAAAACTGTCGGGGCATGCAAAAGATGTATTTTGCGTTCCAGACGATTCAGCATCATGAGATTGCTTTGGTTGTATTGGCATTAGCTGTGACGGTAATGACTTGGGGTGGCTCAAACCAAACAGGCTTCTGGACTTTTATCATCCTTTGGTTGATGCGTCAGAGCGCTAAGCTCAATGTCTTCTTGGGTGTTGCAAATCTCAATGAACGCTTTCTGCCAAATCATCTCAAGTACATATTTACCTACTTTACTTGTAAGCCAATGAACCCTTTACTGCCGCTATCGGTCATTGCTGGCGTTCTCTGCGCGATTCCTTTGTGGCAATCTGCAGTGCATCCTGGTTCAAGTGACTTTCAGGTTGCTTCCATGTCATTGACTGGTGCTATTTTGTCGCTAGCAGTCTTAGAGCATATTTTGATGGTGCTACCTTTTTCAAGTGAGCGCCTTTGGAAGTGGGGTATGCGATCATAAATACACTCACAGTGCGCCGTTTCCCCGCGCCATCCGCCATCCTAGAGTTACTTAAGCCCATTACTTGGTTTCCTCCAATGTGGGCTTTTGCCTGCGGAGTGATTGCTACTGGCGTTTCTTTTGAGGGACGGTGGCACCTATTAATTGCAGGCGTGATTCTCGCTGGCCCCATGGTGTGCGCTGCTAGTCAGGCAGTCAATGATTGGTTTGATCGTGAGGTGGATGCGATTAACGAACCACAGCGTCCCATTCCTTCGGGCCGGATGCCGGGTTCTTGGGGTCTTTATGTTGCCTGTATTTGGACCTTGTTATCGCTTGTATTGGGTTGGCTAATTAGTCCCTGGGCATTTGCAGCAACTTTATTAGGTCTCTTATTAGCTTGGCTTTACAGCATGCCACCACTCCGCTTTAAACAAAACGGCTGGTACGGTAATGCTGCTTGCGGAATTTCTTATGAAGGATTAGCTTGGTTTACAGGATCAGCAGTGATGATGGGGGACTTACTTCCTTCTACTCCATCGATTCTTCTCGCGATTCTGTATAGCATTGGCGCACACGGCATCATGACCTTAAATGATTTCAAAGCAATTGAAGGTGACCGTAAGATGGGCGTGCTCTCTTTACCAGTCCAACTTGGTATCGCAGGTGCCGCCCAGAATGCATGCCTCATGATGTTAGCGCCACAGTTTGGCGTTGTTGGACTCTTATTGGTATGGGGTGCTTATTGGCAGGCCCTCGTGATTTTGCTGCTCATCGCCGGTCAAATCAAAATGATGCATTATTTTTTACAGGATCCAGTTAAGCGCGCATTGTTCTTAAGTGGTTTTGGAGTGCCATTATTTGTTGCAGGAATGATGGTCAGTGCATTTGCAGTGGCAGGACGTTTCTCGGTAAATTAATCAAACTATGAGCACTCCTGAAACCACCTATCTCACTTGGCCCCAAATTGCCAGACTAGGTTTAGTCCAGGCATCTTTGGGATCTATTGTGGTGTTAACGACCTCACTCTTAAATCGTGTGATGGTGATTGAGTTAGCTCTACCTGCAATTTTGCCCGGCGCATTAGTAGCAATCCATTATTTTATTCAGTTAATCCGCCCCCGCATGGGTTTTGGTTCCGATCAAACGCGCAGAGCCAGCCCATGGATACGTGGGGGAATATTGGTATTGGCTAGTGGCGGCGTATTGGCTGCTGCCTCCACAATCCTATTAAGTCACTCGGTTGTTTTAGGTATTGCACTGGCAACCGTTGCCTTTTTAATGATTGGTATTGGCGTGAGTTCTAGTGGCACTGCATTGCTGGTGCTGCTAGCAAAACGAGTCGAGCCTAAAAAGAAGGCTGCCGCTGCTACTTGCGTTTGGTTGATGATGATTTTTGGTTTTGCTTTTACAGCTAGCATCAGCGGAAAGTTCCTCACCCCATTTTCATTTGAGCGCCTATTAATGGTTTCATTGACCGTATCGGTGATTGCAGTGATAGTCACATTCTTGGCGATCTGGGGAATGGAATCTCCGGTAGCTAAAACTCAGAAAGTCATCAGCAATACAGAAGAAGCTGATTTAGAGGCCGCTCCTTTAAAAGTGAGTTTTCGTGAAGCCTTTGCTGAGGTCTGGAAAGAGAGTTGAGTGCGTTCGTTTACCTGGTTCGTCTTCGTATCCATGTTGGCT
>CAJARE010000163.1 GCA_903944255.1 uncultured beta proteobacterium | reverse complement strand
GCCCTTAACTGGGTAATGCTTAGTCGTCCTGCGCTAATGGTTAAATCGGGTGCTAAATTACCTTGAAAACGCTCTTCAGGAAAAGGGCCGCTATGACACAACAAGCAAAGCCCTGTTTGACGGCTTGCAACGATTGCTCGCCCTCTTGCTGGATCGCCTGGCGATGCTGTGAGGGATTCAATGAATACATCCCCTCCCGTGGTTTGTGCATTTACAGAACCAAGACTGAGGATGACTAGCAATTGCGATACTAGTGCATACCTCATTCTCATCGAAGCCGTTTCACAGTCCTACTTTTAGACCAGTTTGATGCCGCTGTTTTTCAAAGGCACGGTCCGCAAGCGTTTACCTGTTGCACGGTAAAAAGCATTGAGCACTGCTGGTGCGGCTACTGCAATCGTTGGCTCACCCACACCACCCCAGTCCTTGCCACCACCTTGAATAGTGATGGTTTCAACTTTAGGCATTTGGTAGAGACGAATGGAGTTAAAGGTGTCAAAGTTCTTCTGTACAACAGCGCCTTGATCAATCGTAATTTCTTCTTCAAATAGCGCTGATAAGCCATACATAAATGAACCAGAGACCTGACGCGCAACCTGTGCAGGGTTGACCACGTAACCTGGATCAGTTGCGGCAACAATACGATGAATCTTCACATCGGTACCATTAGTAACAGATAGCTCACAGGCTGCAGCTACATAACTACCAAAGGAGCGCATTTGGGCGACACCACGATACACCCCTGGTGCTGCAGGCTTAGTCCAGCCAATCCCATCAGCCACAGCATTTAATACTGCAACTGCACGCGGGAACTCTTTCATGTGCTTACGACGAAACTCGACAGCATCCATGCCAGTTGCTTCGGCCATCTCATCCATAAAGGTTTCAATAAAGATTGCATTTTGATTAACGTTCACGCCCCTCCAAAAACCAGGGGGCACATGCGTATTTCGCATTGCATGATCAACCTTCAAATTGGGGAAGCTATATGTAATAGCATGCTCACCCAGAGGCTCTAGTCCTTGGAAGGTAACAGGATCCTTGCCCTTGTTTGCTGCCACTACTGCAGGTCTCACCGCAGCCAAAATAGATTGACCGGATAAACGTATATTTAATGCAGTAACGTTTTTCTGATCATCAATAGCAGCTGTCATCTTACACATCGTCACAGGGTGATAACGGCCCTGCGTCATATCCTCTTCACGAGTCCAGATCAATTTGATCGGCGTACCAGGCATTTGCTTAGCAATGTTGACTGCTTGAGTGGTGTAATCTTGAAATGCACCGCGACGGCCAAAGCCGCCACCCAAATTGACTTTATAAGCATTGCATTTTTCAGCAGGTAATCCTGAAGCAGCAATCACTGCTGCCAATGAGGCTTCACCGTCTTGGGTTGGTACCCATGCTTCACAGGAATCTGCCGTCCACTTTGCCGTAGCTGTTTGTGGTTCGAGAGTCGCATGATTTAAAAATGGATAGAAGTACGTTGCCTCGATAGTCTTAGAAGCGCCAGCGATAGCAGCTTTCACATCACCATTAGTATTGTGAACAAAAGTATCTTCTGCATTTAGGCCATCTTCAAGCATCTTCTTTATCGAAGCACTGGATACATTGCCATTGGCGCCATTATCATAAACAATGCTCACTTGATCTAAAGCAGTTTTAGCTTGCCAGAAAGTATCGGCAACTACTGCTACTGCAGTATCACCCACTTGCACTACTTTCTTAACGCCCTTCATGCTCAGGGCTTTGCTAGCATCGTAGCTCTTAACCTTGCCACCAAATACTGGTGACTCTTTAATGGTGGCCACCAACATACCAGGCAGCTTTAAGTCAATCGCATAAACCTGACGACCAGTGACCTTATCTGCCATTCCGTCAATTCGATTGACTGATTTACCAATCAGCTTCCAATCTTTTGGATCTTTCAAAGGAACTTCTTTTGGCACCTCTAACTGAGATGCCGCAACAGCTACCTTACCAAAAGTGGTTTTACGTCCAGAGGGGGTGTGCGTAATAACGCTATTCAAAGCTAAGCACTCAGAAGCAGGCACATTCCATTGATTGGCTGCCGCCTGAACTAGCATGATTCGCGCTGCCGCACCGCCTTTGCGAACATACTGCTCTGATGTTCGAATGCCTCGGCTGCCACCAGTGGAGTAACTACCCCATACTTTATTGCGCTTGAGATTTTCTGCAGGTGATGGATAGTCATATGAGACTTTTTTCCAATCACATTCGAGCTCTTCGGCAACCATTTGTGCCAAACCTGTAATGGTACCTTGACCCATTTCTGAGCGCACAATTCGAACGATCACATCATCGTTTGGCTTTACCACAACCCACACGCCAATTTCTGGGGTGGCTAGCGGAGTCATGGCAGTCGTACCAGTCCCAATTGCAGCGTTGGCCGCGGAGATAAAAGATAGATCAAAACCAATTGCAAGACCAGTAGCAATCGCACTAGAGCCAACAATAAAATGGCGACGGGATGTATTTGTATTAGTAGTCATTTTGATCCCCTTAAGCTTTGCTGACGGCATGAATGGCTGCACGCACTTCTTGGAAAGTTCCACAGCGACAGATATTGGTAATCGCTGCGTCAATTTGCGCGTCAGTCGGTTTTGGGGTGTTACGTAAAAGCGCTGTTGTTGCCATCACCATGCCAGATTGACAGTAGCCACACTGTGGGACTTGGTTATCAACCCAGGCTTTTTGGACTTTCGAAAGTTGACCACTTTTTTCTAGGCTTTCAATGGTTTCGATTTTCTTGCCTTTTGCAGCCGAGACTGGGAGAGCACAGCTACGAACTGCCTGGCCATCAAACAGCACCGTACAAGCACCACAAACGCCGATTCCGCAACCATATTTAGTGCCAGTAAGCCCAACCTGTTCACGAATGACCCACAGTAATGGTGTATCGGGATCTACGTCGATCTTGTACTTCTTGCCGTTGATGTTTAAATCGGCCATAAATGTTCTCCTAATGGTTTTTGTAATCTAGAAATTCTTCTAATGAGACTGAATTTCAGCTTTTTATAGCCTGCTCAGGTTGTGCCTATCTTAACGAAGAATCAATTTATTGCTTTGCAACATAAATGGGGCGCAGTAAGATCGAACAATGATTTTCGGTCTTGTCCAAATCCTACTTTTCCAAAGTCTTGGCGAATTAATCTCTCAACTCTTATTGCCGACTCTTCCAGGTCCTGTCATTGGCCTCGTTCTCTTGGTTTTATGGCTAGTCATTCGCAAGGGAGTCAATGCAGAACTAGCGATGGTGGCAGATGGCTTTAGTCAGCATTTGGGACTTCTTTTCATACCAGCCGCTGTTGGCGTCGTGCTATTTTTACCTCAACTGAAAGCCAATGCCATAGCCATTATTAGTGCATTAGTTGGCAGCGTGGTCTTGACAATTGCAGCAAGTGCCCTGGTGGCTCGCTTACTTAGCAAAAAAAACGATTCATGAGTAATCAACATTCTATTGTTGAAATTTGGGTCTACCTTTCTGGAAGCCCTCTATTCGCCCTATTTATTACTTTGGCTGCTTATCAGGTCGGCCTTACTATTTATAAGACCAGCAAACAAAATCCCTTGGCCAACCCTGTAGCGATAGCCATTCTTCTGGTTGCCTGCACTATTCAAATTATAGAAATGCCCTATTCGACCTACTTTGAAGGCGCTCAATTTATTCACTTCTTGCTCGGTTCTGCAACCGTCTCTTTGGCCATTCCTATTTACCGGGGCTTACATAGCCTTAAGGGCCGCTCTATTCCATTGGCTTTTGCTTTAGCCACTGGCGGGCTCATTTCCATCGCTAGCGCAGTAGGCATAGCAACCCTGCTTGGCGCCGATTCCAGCATCACTGGAGCAATGTATCCCAAATCAGTGACTGCGCCCATTGCCATGGG
>CAJARE010000162.1 GCA_903944255.1 uncultured beta proteobacterium | reverse complement strand
GGTCAATTAGATCTCCCTCACGGCAGCATACAAACTCCAATCTTTATGCCAGTGGGCACCTATGGGACAGTCAAGGCAATGACTCCCCGTGACCTAGAGGAAGCAAAGGCACAAATCATCCTAGGAAATACTTTTCATTTATGGCTCAGACCTGGGTTAGAGGTCATTCAAAAACATGGTGGCTTGCATCGCTTTATGGCTTGGAACAAACCCATACTGACTGACTCTGGTGGATTTCAAGTTTTTAGCTTAGGCGCACTTAGAAAAATTTCTGAAGAAGGGGTGACCTTTGCCTCTCCTATTAATGGCGACAAACTCTTTATGTCGCCAGAAGTATCGATGGAAATACAAGCAGTTCTCAATAGTGATATCGCAATGCAATTTGATGAATGCACCCCTTATGAAATAAAGGGTCAACCCACTTCTGAAAAAACTGCCCGCGCCTCATTGGAGATGTCGCTGCGGTGGGGAGACCGCTCCCTTAAACGCTTCCGAGAACTCAATACTGGCAATGGTCTTTTTGGCATTGTTCAAGGCGGTATGTTTGAAAATCTCCGAGAACGTTCATTAGACGCAGTCAGTCAACAGGGCTTTGATGGGATTGCGATTGGTGGTCTGTCTGTAGGTGAACCTAAACCAGAATTTGAGCGAATTCTGAATTTCACTGCGCCCAAGCTTCCCGAACATATGCCCCATTACCTGATGGGGGTGGGCACGCCTGAAGACCTTATTTTGGGGGTTAGCCTGGGTATTGATATGTTTGATTGCGTCATGCCTACCCGTAATGCACGAAATGGCTGGCTATTTACCCGTTTTGGCGACTTAAAACTTCGAAATTCAGGCTATAAAGACGATGATCGTCCGGTTGACCCCACTTGCAGCTGCTATACCTGCCAAAATTTCACGAGATCCTATTTAAATCACCTCCAAAAGGCTAATGAAATTCTCGGTTCACAGCTCAATACTATCCATAACCTCTCCTATTACCTACAGTTGATGACTGAGGTGAGAGAGGCTTTAAGTAAGGATCGCTTTAGCGCCTACCGTGAGGAATTCCACTCCAACCGTCAACGTGGCGTAGCCCCTGGGCAGGATTAATAGCCCTACAAAGGGCTAAGCCCCTCCAAATCACCTCCAAAACGCCACACAGTTTAGAATTGCGGGTTTACGGCTTTGCTTTCAAGCCTATAACTAAGCAGTTTCCAAATCGTCTTTAACGGAGGTTTTATATGTGGATTAGTAACGCTTTTGCCCAGGCCCCTGCCGCGGCTACAGATTCCGGTGGCTTAATGAGCTTCCTTCCCCTCGTTTTGATGTTTGCAGTTTTGTACTTCATCATGATTCGCCCGCAAATGAAGCGTCAAAAAGAAACAAAAGCGATGCTCGAAGCATTGGCTGTTGGCGATGAAGTGGTTACCATTGGCGGCATCATGGGTAAGGTCACCTCTTTGAAAGATGCACTAGTCACCGTTGAAATTGCCTCTGGGACAGAAGTACAAATGCAAAAAGGCGCGATCACAACTGTATTGCCTAAAGGCACATTGAAGTCCGCCTAATCATTTTGATGAAAAGTTTCTCAATATGAATCGCTACCCTCTCTGGAAATATTTAGTTATCGCCGTTGCTTTGCTCATCGGCGGACTATATTCAATACCAAATTTCTTTGGAGAGGCTCCAGCAGTTCAAGTCTCGTCTGCCAAGCCAACCATCAAGGTTGATTTGGCAACACAGTCTCGCGTTGAAAAAATCCTGGCTGAAGCAGATATTGCCAACACTGGGATCTTTTTCGAGGCTGTAGCAAACATCGGCTCCATCAAGATTCGTTTTAACAATACTGATATTCAACTGCGTGCGCGCGATCTCTTGCAGCAAAAACTCAATATCGATCAAAACGATCCAAATTTCACCGTTGCACTAAACCTTCTATCAAATACTCCAGGTTGGTTAAATGCTATTAATGCCCTGCCAATGCCCTTGGGTCTTGACCTACGTGGCGGCGTTTACTTCTTGCTGCAAGTGGATATGAAGGGCGCAGTACAAAAGAAAGTGACTTCTTTAGCAAGCGATATTCGTACTCAGTTACGTGATAAGAATATTCGCCACCAAGGTATTGAGCGTGGAACCGAATCCATCACAATTAATTTTGGCAGCACTGCTGAAGCAGAGGCAGCCCGCACTGTCCTAGTAACTAGCCAGCCTGACTTAGTCTGGCAAGTAAAGCCTGCAGGCACTTCCCCAAAACTACAGGGTGAATTTAAGCCAACCGCCTTAAAAGAGATTCAAGATAACGCCGTTAAACAAAACATTGTTACCTTGAATAAGCGGGTGAATGAATTAGCGGTAAAAGAACCGGTCATTCAACAACAAGGTGCTGAGCGAATCATCGTTCAGCTACCAGGCGTACAAGACACTGCGCGTGCCAAAGACATCATTGGTCGCACCGCAACCTTAGAGTCACGTCTTGCCGATCCAATTGTTTCTACAATCGCGATTGGTGAAACGCCTCCCCCTGGAATGGATGTATTTCGCTTTGGTGAAAATCGTCAAGGCGTATTTAAAAAGTCTGTTATTTTCAGTGGCGATCGCATTACCGATGCTAGTGCTGGCTTTGATCAAAACCAAAGACCAGCAGTCAATATTTCTTTAGATGCTGCCGGTGGTCGCGTTATGCAAGAAATCACCCGTGAGAATATTGGTAAGCCCATGGGAATGATTTTGTTTGAAAAGGGCAAAGGTGAAGTCCTTACCATCGCTACCATTCAAAGTGAGTTTGGCTCTAAATTTCAGATTACGGGTCAACCTACTACTGCCAGCGCAAATGACTTAGCGCTTCTGCTACGTGCTGGCTCACTGGCAGCACCAATGGAAATCATTGAAGAACGGACGATCGGTCCTAGCCTAGGCGCTGAAAATATTGAGAAGGGGTTCAAATCCTTACTCATCGGATTTGCTGCGATCGCTATTTTCATGGCGTCTTATTACCTGCTCTTTGGCTTTTTCTCTGTCATTGCTTTGGCAGTGAACTTAGTCTTATTGATTTCTATTCTATCGATGCTACAAGCAACATTGACGCTTCCAGGCATTGCCGCGATGGCCTTAGCGCTCGGTATGGCGATTGACTCAAACGTATTGATTAATGAACGTATTCGGGAAGAGTTGCGTAACGGTGCTGCGCCACAAACTGCAATCGCAGTTGGCTTTGATAAAGCTTGGGCTACGATTCTTGACTCTAACGTCACTACCTTAATTGCTGGTCTGGCCTTGCTTGCATTTGGCTCAGGACCCATCAAGGGCTTTGCAGTGGTGCACTGCCTTGGCATCTTGACCTCAATGTTCTCAGCGGTCTTCTTCTCTCGTGGTCTTGTCAACCTTTGGTATGGCAGAAATAAGAAGGTTCAGAAACTTGCTATTGGCCAAGTTTGGCGCCCTCAGGAGAAATAAGCCATGGAATTTTTTAGAATTAAAAAAGATATTCCATTTATGCGCCATGCATTGGTGCTCAATGCGATTTCTCTCATCACCTTCTTGCTTGCTGTTTTTTTCCTCTGGCATAACGGCTTACATCTTTCCATCGAATTTACAGGCGGTACTGTAATGGAGGTGAGCTACCCACAAACGGCGCCACTGGAATCTATTAGAACGAAGGTAGAAAAATTAGGTTACACAGATACCCAGATCCAAAACTTTGGTAGTTCACGTGATGTCATGATTCGCCTGCCCTTGCAAAAGGATGCTGCAGGTAAAATCATCTCCTCGGCCGATCAAAGTACTGCTGTGATGCAGGCACTTGATGCTAGTACTACTGGTGCCAAGCTTCAGCGTGTTGAGTTCGTAGGCCCTCAAGTTGGTCAGGAATTGGCAATTGATGGACTCAAAGCCCTCATCTTTGTCATCATCGGTATCGTGATTTATCTCTCATTCCGCTTCGAATGGAAATTTGCCTTAGCTGGCATCATTGCGAACTTACACGACATTGTGATCATCCTTGGATTCTTTGCCTTCTTCCAATGGGAATTCTCACTATCCGTTTTGGCAGCCATCTTGGCAGTGCTTGGCTATTCAGTCAATGAGTCCGTCGTGATCTTTGACCGTATTCGTGAAAACTTCCGTAAGTACCGCAAGATGAATACTCGCGAGATTATTGATAACGCTATTACTAGCACCATTAGCCGGACTGTTATTACCCATGGCAGCACGGAGATGATGGTTTTGGCAATGTTAATCTTTGGTGGACCTACGCTCTTTTACTTTGCCTTAGCGCTGACCATTGGTATTTTGTTTGGTATTTACTCTTCAGTCTTTGTGGCTGCAGCCTTGGCTATGTGGTTAGGTGTGACCCGTGAGGATTTACTCAAGGGCGACAAAAAACCTGATGACAATTCCAGAAGCGATGACCCTAACTTCGGGGCTCGCGTTTAATTTAAAGAAAAGTTCTGTTGATCAAGGGCAGCAAGAATTCTGTTTGTCGCGCCTTGATGTTCAATGGAATAAGTCTTAGCGGCAATAGCCATCTGACTTAACTCTGCAGGATGAAGCAGTAAGGATTTCAGGGCCTCCATTAATGCGATAGGCTCACCCAAGAGCAATTCCCCTTTAATGCGTTTAGCGGCGCCAGACTCTAGAGCGTCGATCGATGCTTGCTGAAAGTTATAGGTATGCTCACCCAACAAAACAGGGCAACCAGCAGCGCAAGCCTCAATCAGATTCTGGCCCCCAAAGCGCAAGAGACTGCCGCCCATGACTACGAGATCAGAAGCGCTATAGTACATCGGCATCTCCCCCATAGAATCCCCTAAGACTACATCCAAATCTAGGCTATCTTTAGGAATGTCTTGCCATTCTGTGCGTCTACGGAACCTCAAGCCAGTTGCATGAATCTGGTCTGCTACATCTGAAAAGCGCTCGGGATGCCGAGGCACTAAGCACAATAAAGGTGGAACTTCGAATGCATGATTGAGCAATAGATCTTTCCAAGCTTTGAGAATGATGGCCTCTTCACCATCACGCGTGCTAGCAGCACAAACCATTAGTCGCTGTTTGGCATGTAGAGATTCTTGCCACTCTTTACCTTGTTTGACTAAATGCGCATCAAGCGGAACATCAAACTTCAAATTACCCACTACCTCAATATTTTGAACGCCTAGGCTACGATAGCGCTGTGCATCAAATTCTGTTTGAGCCAAAATACCGGCAAAGGCCTGAAACAGTGCCCGCCCTGCCTTACCGAATTGATTTACCCGGCGCGCACTTCTCTCTGACAAACGAGCATTCACGAGGAATAAGGGTAAGCCTTTATCAGCACAGCGAAATACGACTGTTGGCCAAGCTTCTGTTTCCATGAAAAGGCCCAGCTTAGGCCTAAAAGTATTCAAGAAATGTTCAACTGACCAACACAGGTCATAAGGTAAGTACACCTGACGAATCTGCCCCGCTGCAATTGCCTTAGCAAATAATTGCTTGCCAGTGCGGCGGCCATTGAGCGTCATATGTGTCAATAAAATAGATTCGCCCCTGGCAAGATAGGCTTCAATCAAAGGCTGTGCAGCACGTGTCTCGCCCACAGATACTGCATGAATCCAGACAACATTTTGAGTAATCGGTTTTTGATAGCCAAAACCTAAGCGCTCAGGAATATGGTGCAAATAAGCAAAGGCATGACGTGAGCGCCAAGCAAGACGCACAAATGCTAGTGGCAATAAAAGGTGCCATAGCAATTGATAAACAGCAAACCAGATCCGAGGACGCGCTCCGTATTCTAAAGCGGGAGTAAGGCTCACTTTTTCAGACGTTCGGTCAACTCGACCGCCTTACCTAAATACGATGAGGGAGTCATTTCGAGCAAGCGGGCTTTAGCATCTTCAGGAATCTTTAACCCTCGAATAAAGTTTTGTAGATCGAGTTGATTAATGCCTTTTCCGCGAGTGAGCTCTTTTAATTGCTCGTATGGATTCTCAATGCCATAACGGCGCATAACGGTTTGAACTGGCTCTGCCAATACCTCCCAACATGAATCAAGATCAGCAGCAATAGCAGCATGATTGACTTCCAACTTACTGAGACCACGTAGAGCGCTGTCATAAGCTAAAACACTATGGCCAAATGCTGGGCCTAAATTACGCAACACCGTAGAGTCAGTCAGGTCACGCTGCCAGCGGGAAATGGGTAATTTTTCTGCCAGGTGACGAAGTAAAGCATTAGCCACACCCAAATTACCCTCAGAGTTTTCAAAATCAATTGGATTAACTTTGTGCGGCATGGTTGAAGAGCCAATTTCTCCCGCTTTAGTACGCTGCTTAAAGTAGCCAACAGAAATATAAGCCCAGAAGTCACGATCCATATCTAACAGGATCGTATTAGCGCGCGCAATGGCATCAAATAATTGCGCCATTCCATCATGCGGTTCAATTTGAATGGTGTAAGGATTAAACGTTAAGCCTAAGCGCTTCTCTACTACTCCTTTGGAAAAATTCTCCCAATCAAAGTCAGGATATGCAGAAAGATGGGCGTTGTAATTACCTACTGCACCATTCATCTTGCCAAACAAGGGAACTGCAGCAATCACATCAATGGCGCGATCAAGTCGTTTAGCAAAATTAGCAATCTCTTTGCCAAGAGTGCTTGGGGAGGCAGGTTGACCATGGGTGCGCGACAGTAAAGGTACTTTTGCATGCTCAATGGCCAAGTCGGTCAAGACTGACAGAATCTTGTTTAGCTGCGGCAATAGCACTTCATCGCGAGCGCCGCGCAACATTAAACCATGCGAGGTGTTATTAATGTCTTCAGAAGTGCAGGCAAAGTGAATGAACTCACTGGCTTTTAATAGGTCAGGTCGGCCAGAGACTTTTTCTTTAAGGAAGTACTCAACTGCTTTCACATCATGATTGGTTACTGCTTCAATATCCTTAATCCGCTGGGCATCAGCATCGGAAAAGTTTTCCGCCAATGACAACAAGAATTTTTCATCGGCTGCATTGATTTTGGGTAGATCAGGTAAGCCAGCCGAAGCCAAAGCCAAAAGCCAATGAATTTCGACAAAAACGCGCTGGCGCATAAAAGCGGACTCAGAAAGCCAAGGGCGGAGCGCATCCACTTTTCCGGCGTAACGGCCATCTAATGGAGAAAGGGCATTGAGGGTTGAAAGAGGCTGACTCACGGAAATTGCCTTTGCACTGAAAGTATCTATAAAACCTGATTTTAATGCGTTCTGCCTAGCTTTCCCAGGATCGCTATACTATCCCCATGAAACTAATCGGATCCCTAACCAGCCCCTACGTACGTAAAGTACGCATTGTTTTCTCTGAAAAAAAGGTAGATGTTGACCACGTTCTCGAGAACGTTTGGGCTCCTGACACCAAAATCACCCAAACCAACCCTTTAGGCAAGGTTCCCTGCCTCGTTTTAGATGATGGCGGGGTGATTTATGACTCCAGGGTCATAGCCGAATATGCTGATGGCTTAAGCCCTGTTAGCAAGCTCATCCCGATCGATACTCGTGATCGCGCCTCTGTAAAGACTTGGGAGGCACTGTCTGATGGAATCATGGATGCCGGTATTTTGGCGCGCTTAGAGCTCACCTTGCGCCCAGCAGAGCAACAAAGCAAAGCTTGGGTTGATCGTCAAATGGGCAAGATTGAAACGGCTTTGCGCCAAATGTCAGAGGAGCTTGGTGAAAATGCATGGTGCCATGGCAATCAAATGACATTGGCAGATATCGCAGTGGGTTGTGCGGTCGGATATTTACTATTCCGTTATCCAGATGTGCAATGGCAAATGCAATATCCCAATCTGGATCGCCTCTATCAAAAACTAATGCTCAAAACTTCGTTTATTGAGACTGCACCACCACCAGCGTAATAATTAGGCGGAAATAATTCCGCCGCCTAAACAAATATCGCCGTCATACAAAACGGCAGACTGTCCAGGCGTTACTGCCCATTGCGTTTCTGGAAAACTCAACTCAAAACTCATTAGGCCTTTTTTGCCGGCAACAATGTCACAAGCAGAGTCTGCCTGACGATAACGTGTCTTAGCAGAATACTTTCCTGCAGCTGGTGCACTACCAGCGACCCAGCTAGCATCAATCGCTTCAAGCTTATTGGCCAATAACCACGGGTGCTCATGACCCTGAGCTACATACAAAGTATTGTTGTTCATATCCTTACGCGCCACATACCATGCATCCCCAGTACCGTCCTGACTGCCACCAAGTCCAATGCCTTTACGCTGACCTAAAGTAAAGAAGGCCAAACCCATATGCTCTCCAACAATCTTGCCTTCTGGCGTTTTAATTGGGCCGGGTGTAGTAGGTAGGTAGCGATTTAAAAATTCACGGAAAGGGCGTTCGCCAATAAAGCAAATTCCAGTGGAATCTTTTTTACGAGCGTTAGGAAGTGCAATTTTTTCTGCAATTTGGCGCACTTCTGTTTTGGGTATTTCCCCTAGAGGAAATAAAACATTGGATAGTTGAGCTTGGGTAAGGCGATGTAAAAAATAGCTTTGATCTTTACTAGCGTCTATAGCTTTTAACAGCTCCACTTTACCTGCCTGATGTCGCACTCTGGCGTAATGGCCAGTAGCAATGGCATCAGCACCCAAACTCATAGCATGGTCTAAAAAGGCTTTAAATTTAATTTCAGCATTACAAAGAACGTCGGGATTGGGAGTTCTCCCTGCAGCGTATTCACGTAAAAAGTCTGCAAAGACCCTTTCGCGATACTCAGCAGCAAAATTGACCGCTTCAACATCGATGCCAATCAAGTCCGCAACCGAGACCACGTCAAGCCAATCCTGACGTGCGGAACAATACTCGTCGTTATCGTCATCTTCCCAATTCTTCATAAATAGGCCAACGACCTCATAGCCCTGCTCTTTCAGCATCCAGGCGGCAACCGACGAATCTACCCCTCCTGACATGCCAATCACGACTTTCTTAGGCTTTATAGGTGAAATTGAAGAAGAATTAGGCTGGCTCATCAAAAAAATGCGAGAATACTTTATAAATTGGTAGCCCCCCTATTGTAGAAGTCTCAACCCGATTTCACAGGAATATAGGCAAAAACCCAGCCGGCAAACCTGGGGGCTAACTAAGTAGGTAAAACCTACCCTGTTTATCTATAAAATAGACCTTTTAAAAATTTTGCTTTTGGAGACATGCCATGCGCATAGGAGTGCCACTGGAAACAAGGCCCGGGGAAACTCGAGTAGCCGCAACACCAGAAACCGTTAAAAAACTGATTGGCCAAGGTCATACCGTCGTCATTCAAAAAGATGCTGGTTTACATGCTAGTCAGCCTGACTCCGCATATGAAGCAGTAGGTGCCACGATTGGCAGTGCTGCAGATGCCTTTGGTGCAGAGCTGGTACTTAAAGTACGGGCGCCAGAAG